>JAGRMU010000004.1 GCA_020441165.1 Sedimentitalea sp. | reverse complement strand
GCGAGAGGGCGGGCATCAGGATTTCCGTGGGCATGGGCCGGGCTCCTTAGCGGTAGGTCACGCGGCGGACCGCCTCGATCACCTCGTCGGTGGTGACCAGCGCGTGTTTCTCGAGATTGGCGGCATAGGGCATGGGCACATCCTTGCCGGTGCAGGTGATCACCGGCGCGTCGAGCCAGTCGAAGGCCTGCTGCATGATCACCGAGGCGATGTAGCTGCCCACCGAGCCTTGCGGCCAGCCCTCCTCGACGGTGACGCAGCGGTTGGTCTTCTGCACCGAGCGCAGGATGGTCGCGGTGTCCATGGGCCGGAGCGTGCGCAGGTCGATGACCTCGGCCGAGATGCCGTCCTCGGCGAGCTTCTCGGCGGCCTCGAGCGCGTAGCTCATGCCGATGCCGAAGCTGACGAGGGTCACGTCCGTGCCCTCGCGCCAGATCCGGGCCTTGCCGAACGGGACGGTGAAATCCTCGAGATCGGGCACCTCGAAGCTGCGCCCGTAGAGGATCTCGTTCTCGAGGAAGATCACCGGGTTGGGATCGCGGATCGCGGTCTTCAGCAGGCCCTTGGCGTCGGAGGCCGAATAGGGCATCGCCACTTTCAGCCCGGGGATCTGCATGAACCAGGCGGCGAAGTCCTGGCTGTGCTGGGCGGCGACGCGGGCGGCGGCGCCGTTGGGGCCGCGGAAGACCATCGGCGCGCCCATCTGGCCGCCGGACATGTAGAGCGTCTTGGCCGCCGAGTTGACGATCTGGTCCATCGCCTGCATGGCGAAGTTGAAGGTCATGAACTCGACGATGGGGCGCAGCCCGCCGAAGGCGGCGCCGACCGCGACGCCGGCGAAGCCGTGCTCGGTGATCGGGGTGTCGATGACGCGCCGCGGGCCGAACTCGTCCAGCAGGCCCTGGCTGATCTTGTAGGCGCCCTGGTACTCGGCCACTTCCTCGCCCATCAGGAAGACCGTGTCGTCGACGCGCATTTCCTCGGCCATGGCATCGCGCAGCGCCTCGCGCACGGTCTGTTTCTTCAGCTTGGTGCCCTCGGGCCAGTCGGGTTCGGGGGGCGCTGCGGCTTCGGCAGGGGGGGCGGCGGGCATCTCGGAGGCCCCTTTCGGGGCCGCCTCGGCGCCCGCGTCGGCCCGGGGGGCCTCCGGCGCTGCCTTGCGGGCGGGCAGGTCCTCGGCGCTTTCGCCCTCGGCGACCAGCACCGCGATGGGCGTGTTGACCTTGACCCCCTCGGTGCCCTCGGCGACCAGCAGCTTGCCGATGGTGCCTTCGTCCACGGCCTCGAATTCCATCGTCGCCTTGTCGGTCTCGATCTCGGCCAGGATGTCGCCGGCGGCGACGCTGTCGCCCTCCTTGACCAGCCATTTCGCCAGCGTGCCCTCCTCCATGGTGGGCGAGAGGGCGGGCATCAGGATCTCGGTTGCCATGCTGCGTCTCCCTTTCAGGCGGTCTGCGGCGCCAGATCGGCGGTGATGTCGGTCCAGAGCTCGTCAAGCGCCGGTTCGGGGCTGTCCTTGGCGAAATCGGCGGCGGCGTTGACCGTGTCCTTGATCTCGCGGTCGATGGCCTTGAGATCCTCCTCGCTGGCATGCTTGCCGCTGAGCAGCAGCCCGCGCACCAGCTCGATCGCGTCATGTTCCTCGCGCATCTTCTGCACTTCCTCGCGGGTGCGGTATTTCGCGGGGTCGGACATGGAATGGCCGCGATAGCGATAGGTCTTGACCTCGAGGATATAGGGCCCCTTGCCGGACCGGCAGTGCGCCACCGCCTTCTCGCCGGCGGCCTTCACCGCCCGCACATCCATGCCGTCGACCATCTCGCCGGGGATGCCGAAGGCGGCACCGCGGGTATAGATGTCGGGGGTCGAGGTCGAGCGCTTCTGGGACGTGCCCATGGCGTACTGGTTGTTCTCGATCACGTAGATCACCGGCAGCGTCCACAGCGCCGCCATGTTGAACGCCTCGTAGACCTGGCCCTGGTTGGCGGCGCCGTCGCCGAAATAGGTGAAGGTCACCCTATCGTTGCCTCGGTACTTGTCGGAAAAGGCCAGCCCCGTGCCGATCGGCACCTGCGCCGCGACGATGCCGTGGCCGCCGTAGAAATGCCGCTCCTTCGAGAACATGTGCATCGAG
>JAGRMU010000418.1:382-2693 GCA_020441165.1 Sedimentitalea sp. | reverse complement strand
GCCAGCCAGAACGGGTTGGGGCTGGTGATCCCGAGAAATTCCGTGGTCAGATCCGCCATTGCTGCGGCCTCCCTCTCAATGCGCCTGGTGCTTCTTCGTGGTCCCAAATACTCAATCCGCCGACCCGCGCGGCAATGCGCCGAGGCTGGCATGGATGTCCATCGCCGCGTCGCGCCCCTCGGCCACCGCCGTCACCGTCAGGTCCTGCCCGCCTGCGGCGCAGTCGCCGCCCGCCCAGACGCCGGGCAGCGAGGTGCGGCCCGGCCCGCTCACCGCGATCTTGCCGCCCTCCCGCGCCAGCGCCTCCGGCGCGCCCGCCAGGGTCTGGCCGATGGCCCGGAACACCTGGTCGGCGGGCAGGCGCACCGTTTCGCCGGTCGCCATCAGCACGCCGTTCTGCGTCGCCGTCGCCTCCAGCTCGATCTCGGCCACCGCCCCCTCGCCATGCAGGGCAGCGGGTTGCAGGTTGCACATCAGCCGCACGCCCTTCGAGGTCGCCAGGTCCTGTTCGTAGCGGCTGGCGCCCATCTCCTCGCGGCTGCGGCGATAGGCGATGGTCACGGTCTGCGCGCCCAGCAACTTCGACTGCACGGCGGCATCCACCGCGGTCATGCCGCCGCCGATCACCACCACGTCACGCCCGACCGGCAGCGCCGCGAGATCCTCGGCCTGGCGCAGCTCGGCGATGAAATCGATGGCATCGCGCACCCCCTCGAGATCGGCGCCCGCGGCGTCCAGCGCGTTGACGCCGCCCAGCCCGATCGACAGGAACACCGCGTCATATTCGGCGCGCAGCGCCTCCAGGCTCAGCCCGTCCCCCAGCCGCTGCCCGCAGCGCAGCTCGATCCCGCCGATCCGCAGCAGCCACTCGACCTCGGCCGCGGCAAAGCCGTCCGGCGTCTTGTAGGCGGCGATGCCGAACTCGTTCAGCCCGCCCGGCTTGGCGCGCGCCTCGAAGATCACCGCCTCGTGGCCCAGCATCGCCAGCCGGTGCGCGCAGGCGAGGCCCGCCGGCCCGGCGCCGACCACGGCCACCCGCTTGCCGGTGGGCGCGGCGCGGGTGAAGGGGTGCCCGCCCTCCGCCATCAGCCTGTCGGTGGCATGGCGCTGCAGCCTTCCGATCTCGACCGGCTTGCCCTCGGCCGCCTCGCGCACGCAGGCCTCCTCGCAGAGCGTCTCGGTGGGGCAGACCCGCGCGCACATCCCGCCCAGGATGTTCTGCTCGAAGATCGTGCGCGCCGCCGCCTCCGGCCGGCCGGTCTGGATCTGGCGGATGAACATCGGGATGTCGATCGCCGTCGGACAGGCGGTCACGCAGGGCGCGTCATGGCAGAAATAGCAGCGATCCGCCGCCACCGCCGCCTCGTGCGGCGCCATCGGCGGGTGCAGGTCGCCGAAATTCGCGGCGATCTCCTCGGCCGGCAGCCGTCCGGCCGCGATCCCCGTTGCCATCGGACCCATGCTCATGCCTGCCTCCCCGCGGCGCTGCCTTGATCGCCCCAGAGTGCCACATCTGAAATTTTTATCAATTGGTAAAATTCTGGCGCGGCAGAGACCCGCGCGGCTCAGGCCAGATTGGCCAGGTGCCCCGATTTCGCCCAGACCCGCGCCCCCTCGGGACCGGTGCGGATCCGCGGCGCCGCCCCCGGCGGCAGGCGCAACCAGTCCCATTCCGCGAAGTTCTCGCCACCCTCAACGAATCCACCCTCCAGCACGAAGACCTCGAGGCCGCCCTCGGCCTCCGGCGCGACCTCGGCCCCGGCGGGCCAGGTCTCGATCCGCACCGTCTCCTGCGCGTCCGAAAAGAGCGGGAGGACCGCCTCGACCCGGCCCGCCGTGTCGAGATGCACCTGCGCCCGGTCGGCGGGGTAGAACTGGTGCAGCTTGACCAGGATCACCGCCCCGTCCTTGGCCGAGGGACGGTGCCGCGAGGTCGGCGGGTTGCGCACGTAGCTGCCGACCGGGAAATCGCCGGTTTCGTCCTGGAAGACGCCCTCCAGCACCAGGTATTCCTCGCCCCCGTCATGGGTATGCGCGGCAAAGGCGCTGCCGGGAGCGAAGCGCACGATGGTCGTCGCCCGCGCCACCTCGTCGCCGATCCGGTCCAGCATCCGGCGTTCGACCCCGGCGGCGGGCGAGGCCACCCAACCTGCGTCGCGGAAATGCACCGCCGCGCGCTTGCTGAAATCGGCATTGAGTTTCATCGCCCCATCTCCTCGTCGCGGGATGCCCCGCCTTGCCTTTCGGTGATAGACCGCCCCCCGCCCGCGTCAAGCGCGGCGCGCACAAGGGCCGTCGCCGATTTGCGCCG
>JAGRMU010000418.1:0-146 GCA_020441165.1 Sedimentitalea sp. | reverse complement strand
AGCCGGGGCCGCTCTGGGCGCGCGATCCGTCGATCCGCGACAGCGAGGTGCTGAGCGCGCTGGCGCGGCTCGATGCCGAGATCCTGCCCTTCGAGAGCCGCGCCTTCGGCCAGTCCTATCCACAGGGCAACAAGATCGAGGCGCTG
>JAGRMU010000417.1:2471-2825 GCA_020441165.1 Sedimentitalea sp. | reverse complement strand
GCTTCGGCTTCGAGGTGCACCAGCTGACCGCGCTCTACCTGATCAACCTGATCGTGAACATGGCGGTGGCGCCGTTCCTGGGCAAGGCGGTCGGGGTCTTCGGCGAGCGGCGCACGCTGACCGTCGAATATATCGGCCTCGCCACGGTGTTCACCCTATATGGCGGGGTCTACTGGTTCGGCTGGGGCGTGGCGCTGGCGGCGACGCTCTACGTGATCGACCATATTCTCTTCGGGCTGGCGCTGGCGCTGAAGACCTATTTCCAGAAGATCGCCGATCCCGGCGATATCGCCCCGACCGCGGCGGTGGCCTTCACCATCAACCACATTGCCGCGGTGTTCCTGCCGGTGCTGC
>JAGRMU010000417.1:1621-2319 GCA_020441165.1 Sedimentitalea sp. | reverse complement strand
GGTGGCGGGGCAGGGCCGGTTCCTGACCGGCTCGACCATGCGCCACGTGGCCTACATGACGCTGACCGGCGCCATGGGGATCACCTTCGTGTTCCTGGTCGATGCCGCGAACCTGCTGTGGGTCTCGCAGCTGGGCGATCCGCGCCTCGTTGCCGCCATCGGCTTCGCCTTCGCGATCCAGTTCTTCTCGGTCTCCGCCGGGATCGGGCTGATGATCGCGTCGACGGCGCTGATCTCGCGCTCCATCGGCAGCGGCGAGGCTGATCGTGCGCGGCGGCAGGCGACCAGCGCGGCGCTGATCGCCTTCGCGTTCCAGTCGGTCTTCGCCGCCGTCATCCTCTGGTTCCGCCACGACCTCGTGGCCCTGGCCGGGGCCACCGGCGAGACCGCGGCACTGGCGGCGCGCTATCTCGCGCTCACCATCCCGTCGCTGGGCATCATGGCCGTCGCGCTGGTGGTCAACGGCGCGCTGAGGGCGGTGGGCGACGGCGCGCGGTCGATGTATGTCACGCTGGCCTCGGGCAGCGTGGCGATGGTGCTGGACCCGCTGCTGATCCTCGGGCTGGGGATGGGCCTGGACGGCGCGGCGGCGGTGCTGGTGCTGACCCGCTGCGTGATGCTGGTCATGGCGTTGCGCTTCGCCACCCGCACGCATGATCTGCTGGCGCGGCCGCTGCCGGCCGATGTCGCGGCGACGC
>JAGRMU010000417.1:0-1494 GCA_020441165.1 Sedimentitalea sp. | reverse complement strand
GCTGGGCGGTGGTCGGGCGCCTGACGGTCGTTGCCTTCGGCGGCATCTTCTCGCTGTCGGGCGCGATCGGCGGCATCTTCGGTCAGAATTTCGGCGCGCGCCGCTATGACCGTCTGCGCAGCACCTATCGCGATGCGATCCTCTTCGGGCTGATCTACACGCTGGTCGCCTGGGCCGTGCTGGCGCTGTCGAGCGGCGCGGTGATCGACGCCTTCGCCCTCTCGCCGCAGGGGGCCGAGGTGGTGCGCTCCTTCGCTTTCGTCGGGGCGGGCGGCTTCGTCTTCGCCGCCGCGCTTTTCGTGTCGAACGCCGCCTTCAACGCGTTGGGGCGGCCGGGGCGCTCGACGCTCACCAACTGGCTGCGCGACGGGGTGCTGACCCTGCCGCTGGGCCTGGTGCTGGCGGGCGGGTTCGGCGCCAGCGGTGTGATCTACGCCCAGGCCGGCGCCAGCCTGCTGGCGGGCACGGCGGCGGCGCTCTGGGGCTGGCACTTCGTCACCGGGCTCAGCCGCCAGCAGCTGCCGCCGCTTGACCTCGCGCCGCCGCGGCCCTACGCGCATGCGGACCGCTTCCGGAGACGCTGATGCCGACCTTTACCGCCTTCACCTCCCTGGCCGGCAAGTCCGGCGCCGAGGCCCTGGGCGATGCCATGGAGCGTCTGGAGCCCGCGCCCACCGGCGTCGGGGTTCTCGAGCTCGAGGATGGCTCGGGCCGGTGGGAGGTGGCGGGCTATTTCACCGAGAGCCCGGATGCGGCGGGGCTGGCCCTCTTGGCCGCCGCCTTCGCCGCCGCGCCCTTCGCGGTCTCGGAACTGCCCGAAACCGACTGGGTCGCGCATGTGCGCCGCGAACTGGCGCCGGTGCGGGCCGGGCGGTTCTTCGTCCATGGCAGCCACGATGCCGACAAGGTGCCCGAGGGGTCCGAGCCGCTGCTGATCGAGGCCGCCATGGCCTTCGGCACCGGCCATCACGGCACCACGCTGGGCTGCCTGCGGGCGCTCGACCGGCTGGTCTCGGACGGGATCGCCCCGGCGCGCATCGCCGATATCGGTTGCGGCACCGCGGTGCTGGCAATGGCCGCGGCGCGCATCTGGGAGGCCGAGATCCTGGCCAGCGATATCGACCCGGTGGCGGTGGAGGTGGCCGAGGCCAACCTGCGCGCCAACGGGCTGGTGGGGCGGGTGCGCTGCGTGGTGGCGGCGGGGTTCGACGATCCCGCGCTGGCGGCGGCGCCTTTCGATCTGGTCTTCGCCAACATCCTCAAGGGGCCGCTGATCGCGCTTGCCCCCGACATGGTGCGTCATCTTGGCACTGGCGGTTTCGCCATCCTGTCGGGGATCCTGAACGACCAGGCCGAGGCGGTGGCCGAGGTCTATGCACGCCTTGGCATCACTCCCGTGCGATCCGAGCGGATTGGCGACTGGACGACGCTGCTGCTGCGCCACGCCGCCGAACCCCGCGAAATTTAGGAGCATTTGAGGCAAGCGCCTCAGTT
>JAGRMU010000416.1 GCA_020441165.1 Sedimentitalea sp. | reverse complement strand
AGGTGCCGTTCATCACCCCCATCACGCGGGTGATCTCGTTGCCGGCCAGCGCCTCGGTCAGGGTCTTGATCACCGGGATGCCGCCGGCGACCGCGGCCTCGAAGCGGATCGACCGCCCGTTGGCCTCGGCCAGTTCGGCCAGGTCCTGCCCGTGCAGGGCCAGCATCGCCTTGTTGGCGGTGACCACGTCCTTGCCGGCGCGCAGCGCGGCCTCGGTGGCGGCCTTGGCCGGCCCCTCGGCGCCGCCCATCAACTCGACGAAGACATCGACATCGGCGCGCGTCGCCAACGCCACCGGGTCGCTCTCCCAGGCATATCCGGCAAGGTTGACCCCGCGATCCTTGCCGCGGTCGCGGGCGCAGACGGCAGAGATGGCGATCTCGCGCCCGGTGCGCGCCCGCATCAGCGCGGCCTGGGTGCGGACGATCCTGACCACGCCGGCGCCGACCGTGCCGAGACCCGCGATCCCGAGGCGAATGGGTGTGCTCATCTGCTTGTCCCCTGTCGTGTTCTGCCCTTGGCGTGCGTGCCTTAGCCCGTTCGCGGCAGCGGCGCAACGCGCGACATGGCCGCGTCGGGCCGGGCGATCAGCGGCCCACGCCGCCCTGCA
This sequence comes from Sedimentitalea sp., assembly GCA_020441165.1. Taxonomy (GTDB): domain Bacteria; phylum Pseudomonadota; class Alphaproteobacteria; order Rhodobacterales; family Rhodobacteraceae; genus JAGRMU01. The sequence continues at coordinate 922 of JAGRMU010000416.1, read as the reverse complement.
TCCGCACCTGGGTTTCGGCGTCGATCACCGGCGCGCCGAGCGCATCGGCGCGGCGCTGCAGCCGCTCGCGGCGGGCGGTCAGATCCTGCTTGATCGCCGCCGCTTCCGCCTCGGGCGTCTCGCCGGCAAAGAGCGACGGATCGAGCGGCAGCAGCGCCGGATAATCGGCGTCGCGCAGGCTGTCGGGCACCGTCGCATCCAGCTCCGGCACCTCGATGCAGCCGGCCAGCCACAGCGCCGCCGCAAGCGGAACGAGGCAGAGATGGCAGGGCGGGCGAAGGGGCATGGGGCCGGCATCCGGTCGGGGACGCCCCTTGATGCCCGCTCGGCGCCCCGGGCGCAAGCGGCCATCGTCCGCCGATGCGGGGCGCGCGATGCTGTTGCGAATCGCGGCGCCGTGCTATTGGAACAATAGGAGAACATCAAGCTGAGGGGCTGACCATGGACCTGAAGACCATTGCCGAGGAGTTGGTGGCGGGGTGCCGCGAGAACCGCGCGATCGAGAATCTGGACAGGCTCTACGCGCCGGATGCGGTCTCGGTCGAGGCGGCGGACATGGGGCGGGGGCGCGTCACCGAAGGGCTGGCTGGCATCCGGGGCAAACACGAATGGTGGGACGCGAGCATGGAGGTCTCGGACGGCAGCGTCAGCGATCCGATGCTGCATGGCGAGCACCGCTTCGCGGTGATCTTCGAATTCCAGGGCAAGGAGAAGCAGACCGGCAAGGCGTTCGAGATGAAGGAGGTCGGCCTCTATCACGTCACGGACGGCAAGATCGTGCGCGAGGAATTCTTCTACTAGTTGCGGCGCCAGGGCATTCCCATGCGCCGGTTTCCCGGGACCTGAAAAAATCGCGGTGCCGCTCTGGCCTTGCCGCCCCCGCCGGTGCTAGTCGGAGGGGGATACACAAGCGGGGAGGATC
>JAGRMU010000068.1 GCA_020441165.1 Sedimentitalea sp. | reverse complement strand
TCGGCGCGCACCGCGATCTCCTCGCCGCCGATGACGATCCGCCCGCTGGTCGGGGTCTCGAGGAAGTTGACGCAGCGCAGGAAGGTGGACTTGCCCGAGCCGCTGCCGCCGATGATCGCGACCACGTCGCCCTTGTGCGCGGTCAGCGACACGCCCTTGAGCACTTCGAGCTGCCCGAAGGACTTGTGCAGGTCCTCGACCCGGACCGCCTCGGTCTCGTTCCCCGGTTCCGGGGTGGGCTGCGGTCGCGCGGCGGTCATTGGGGGCATCCGGTCATGGGCCCATTAACATGGATTTGACTCGCCAGATCAAGCGGACAATAAGCGGACGAGGGCCGGGGCCGCCGCGCCCGGCCGCGTCCAAGCCTCCAGGAGAGCGTCCGTGACCGATCCGACCTATACCTTCGCCCGCGCCATCACCCGTCTGCCCGGCGCCAGCATCACTGCGGGCCTGCGCGCCGCCGATACCGGCACCCCGGACCTGGAACGGATGCGCGCCGATCACGCGAATTATGTCGCGGCGCTGCGCGAGACCGGCGCCGAGGTGATCGTGCTGCCGCCGCTCGAGGCGTTTCCCGACGCGGTTTTCGTGGAGGACACGGCGCTCTGCCTGCCGCAGGGCGCGGTGCTGATGCGCCCCGGCGCGCCGTCGCGGCTGGGCGAGGTGGCCGAGATGGCGCCGACCCTGCGCGCCCTTTATGACGAGGTGCTGGAAATCGAGGGACCGGGCTTCATCGAGGGCGGCGACATCCTGGTGACGCCGAAGGAGATCCTGGTGGGCCTCTCGTCGCGCACCGACCGGGCTGGGGTCGAGGAACTGGCCGCGCTGGTCGCGCCCTGGCGCCACGCCGTGCGTGTGGTCGAGACGCCGCCTGGCGTGCTGCATTTCAAGACCGACTGCTCGCTGCTGGACGGCGAGACGATCCTGTCCACCGAGCGGCTGGCCGCCTCGGGCTGCTTCGAGGGCTACCGGGTGCTGCACACCGCGCCGGGCGAGGAGGCGGCGGCGAACACCATTCGCTTCAACCGCTTCGTGCTGATGCCGGCGGGGTTCCCGGGCACCGCCCGGCGGCTGCGCGGCGCGGGATACGAGCTGCGCGAGATCGGCAACGCCGAATGCGCCAAGCTCGACGGCGGCATGTCCTGCCTGTCGCTGCGCTTCTGATCCGGCCCGGCCCCGGGCGGCGCGACCGACGCGGGCATTGCCAGCGGGCGCATCCTCGCCGAGGATGGGACCGGGGCACGCCAGCACCGGAGGGCCGGCATGAAGAAGAAGATCGTCTCCGCCGATGACGCGGTCGCGCTGATCGACAGCGGCGCCACCGTCACCACCTCGGGCTTCGTCGGCATCGGGGTGCCCGAGGCGCTGCTCATCGCCCTCGAACGGCGGTTCCTCGACACCGGCGCGCCGCGCGATCTCTGCCTCGTCTTCGCCGCGGGGCAGGGCGACGGCAAGGCGCGCGGGCTCAACCATCTCGGCCATGACGGGTTGGTGCGCCGGGTGATCGGCGGCCATTGGGGGCTGATCCCGAAACTGGCCCGGCTGGCGCTGGAGGGACGGATCGAGGGCTACAACCTGCCGCAGGGCGTGATCAGCCACATGTTCCGCGACATCGCCGCCGGCCGGCCCGGCACGGTCAGCAAGATCGGCCTCGAGACCTTCGTCGACCCGCGCCTCGAGGGCGGCAGGATCGGCGCCGCCACCACCGACGAGTTCGTGCAGCTGATCGAGCTGGGCGGCGCCGAGCATCTCTTCTATCCCGCCCTGCCGATCCATGTGGCGCTGCTGCGCGGCACCACGGCGGATGCGGCCGGCAACGTCTCGATGGAGCACGAGGCGCTGACCATCGACAATCTGGCGCAGGCGATGGCGGCGCGCAACTCGGGGGGCGTGGTGATCGTTCAGGTCGAGCGCACGGTGGCGCGCGGCGCGCTCAATCCCCGCGACGTGGTGATCCCCGGCATCCTGGTCGACGCGGTGGTGGTGGCGCCGCCCGAACAGCACATGCAGACCTTCGCCACCGCCTACAGCCCGGCCTTCGCCGGGGCGTTCCGGGTGGACCGCGACCCGGGCGCGGCGCTGGCGCTCGATGCGCGCAAGGTGATCGCCCGCCGCGCCGCCTTCGAGCTGCCGGTGAACGGGGTCGTGAACCTCGGCATCGGGATGCCCGAGGGGGTGGCGGCGGTGGCCGCCGAGGAGGGGCTGCTGGATCACCTGACCCTGACCGCCGAGCCCGGCATCATCGGCGGCGAGCCGGCCTCGGGGCTGGATTTCGGCGCGGCCAGCAACACCGATTGCGTCATCGACCAGAACCAGCAGTTCGATTTCTACGATGGCGGCGG
>JAGRMU010000415.1:197-1808 GCA_020441165.1 Sedimentitalea sp. | reverse complement strand
TCGGCTTCAACGCCGGCTCCAACCTCGAGGCCAATGGCGGCGCCGCCCTGGCGATGATCAACACCTTCGTGGCCACCGCCAGCGCCATCCTGGCCTGGAACGTGATCGAGAAGATCACCCGCTCGCATTCCTCCATGCTGGGCGCGGCCTCGGGCATGATCGCGGGCCTGGTGGCGATCACCCCGGCCTGCGGCAGCGTCGGCCCCTTGGGCGCCATCGTCCTCGGCGCCCTCGCCTCGGCCGGCTGCTACTTCTTCGTGGCGGTGGTCAAGAACCGGTTCGGCTATGACGACAGCCTCGACGTCTTCGGCATCCACGGCATCGGCGGCATCATCGGCGCCGTCGGCACCGGCATCTTCACCGCCCCCGCTCTGGGCGGCATCGGCGGCGAGGACTTCGCGATGGCGGCGCAGACCTGGATCCAGATCAAGGCGGTGCTGATCACCATCCTGTGGTGCGGCGTGGTCTCGTTCGTGCTGTTCAAGCTGGTGGACATGATGATCGGCCTGCGGGTTCCCCGCGAGGAGGAGCGCCAGGGTCTCGACCAGACCAGCCACGGCGAATCCGCCTACAACTACTGACGCCGCGTCCCGGCGCACGAAAGCCCAGCGAAGCCCCCGGCGCACCCCGCGCCGGGGGCTTCTTGCATCGGGGCAGCTGTCAAGCCTCGGTTAACCGATCCCGGCTAGAAGGGGGCGACACGTTCAGGCAACCCGGATCGGAGGCGCCGCTTGACCCATCAGCCGCATATTGCCGCCTACGAGATCCTCTGTGGCGACAGCGCCGACGCGCTCAGCGCGAAGGTTCAGAATGCGATCCACGACGGCTGGCAGCCGTTCGGACCGCCCGCCGTCGTCCTGCGCAGCGACACGCCCGCAGCCCTTGCCAGCTATTCGCAGGCGATGGTGCGGCAGTCGGACTGGTTCCGCTAGCGGGCGCATCCGGCCCGGATCAGATGCCGACCTCGACAACGGCGCGGGCGAGGATCGGCACGGTCTCGGCGTTCAGCCCGGCGATGTTCATGCGGCTGTCGCCGACCATGTAGATGCCATGCTCGGCGCGCAGCTTCTCGACCATGTCGGGCGTGGTGCCAAGGCGCGAGAACATCCCCCTGTGCTGGGCCAGGAAGGCGAAGCGGTCCGATCCGGTCAGCCGCTGCAACTCGTCGGCAAGCTGCTGGCGCAGACCAAGCATCGACAGGCGCACCTCTTCCAGCTCGCCCGCCCAGTCGGCCCGCAACCCCTCGTCGGTCAGGATCATGGTCACCAGCCGCGCCCCGTGATCGGGGGGGAAGGAGAAGTTCTGCCGGTTCAGGAACGCCAGCGTGTCCTGGTTCAGCGCCCGCTGATCGGTATCCCGCGACACCGCCATCAGCAGCCCGGTGCGTTCGCGGTAGATGCCGAAATTCTTCGAGCAGCTCGCCGCGATCAGGCATTCGGGCGCCTGCGCCGCCACCAGCCTTGCGCCGGCGGCATCCGCCTCGAGCCCGTCGCCGAAACCCTGATAGGCGATGTCGATCATCGGGATCGCCCCGGCCGCGTTCAGCCGGTCGGCCACCGCCTGCCATTCCACGAGGTTGAGGTTGGCACCGGTCGGGTTGTGGCAGCAGCC
>JAGRMU010000415.1:0-160 GCA_020441165.1 Sedimentitalea sp. | reverse complement strand
CGCAGGCCGCCCAGATCCTCCATCATCCCGGCGAAATCGACCGCCCGGGTCTCGGCATCGAAATAGCGATAGGTCAGGGTCTCGATCCCCAGGTAGGAGAGGATCGACAGGTGATTGGGCCAGGTCGGATCCGAGACCCAGACCCGCGCGCGCGGGCTGG
>JAGRMU010000067.1:3536-10377 GCA_020441165.1 Sedimentitalea sp. | reverse complement strand
TGGCGGCGGGCAGGCCATCATCGTGTTTGCGCCCGCCAGGAAGGTCAGGTCGTCGCCGTCCCGCTCGTATCCGCCGATGAGCTGGTTGCAGCCCACCGTGGCCCGAAAGCGCGGCCCGGGCGCGTCCATGAAGACAAGATGCGGTGCGCGGCGCCCGTCGACCGGCGGCAGCGCCTCGCCGTCGAGGCTGTCGATACGCCAGAAGGTATTCGCAAACGTGGCCACCGGTTCGGGCCGGGCGCAGGCTTCGCCCGGGAAGGCATTGACGAAGCGCAGAACGCTCAGCTGCGGGAATTGCGGGGCGAGACCGGGCGCCGGATGGGTGATGCGCGCCTCGAGGCTGACGAGAAGCGGGGAGCCCGCGCCAGGGCGCTTCGCTTCGACGGCTGCGGCAAGCTCGGGATAGGCAGCGTCCTCTCCGACCGGATAGACGCGCCCCGTCAGACACTCCCGCAGCGCCGGGCCGTCCGCGCCGACCAGCACCTCGCCGGAGAGAAAGAGGGCGTCGAGGTCGGTCGGCCTCAGCACCCCGTTAGAGGTCAGGTCGTAGGGCAGTTCGGAGTCGACCGGATTGCCCTCCCGGTCCATCTGCCGCAACCGGTCGGGGGCCTTGATCTGCCAGAAGAGCGGCATCTCGGACGCGCCGTAGAGCACGATCGCCCCGCGCGCGGGGTCGGCATACCAGCGCCCGATCTCGTCGCGGCGCATCGGGCCCTCGGCGCGTCCCAGCCAGTCGCGGCGCAGCTGGTAGACCTGGTCGGGCCAGAGGTCGAGGTGGTGCTGCACGCCCTCGCAATCGGCACAGGGCAGGACGCCGGTGAAGCTGGCTGGCAGACACAGGCGGTGCGCGCCGAGCGGGTGCGTGGGTGTACCCGTCTTCTGTCCGACCGGTCGCAGCCGAACCTCGACCGGCTCTGCCGCGCCATCCCTCAGGACGCGGGTGAACGTATCGGTGGTGAAGATCAGGTCGCCCGATTGCCGTATCGTCGCGCGCAGGGCGTAGATCGCGCCCGGCTGCAGGTCGGCGGGGTCATAGTCGATCGCGAAGGCGATGCTCGGCCCCCCGGGGGTCCCGATCACGGTGCCGGCGATCACCTGCGCCGGCGCGTCGGCGCGCGAGACATCCTCGATGACCGCCTCGAAGGTCGATCCGGACGGCGCTGCGATGCCGGTGTCGATCACCGCAACCCCGGACAGGGTCTCGGCAGAGGCCGGGCCGGCGCTGATCGCTGCCAGCGCGGCGATCAGGATCGCAGCAAGGCGGTCGCGCGGCATGCGCAAGATGCGCCGGGGCCAGCAGGACAAGAGCACCATGACAATCCTTTCTCAATCCGGTCGTTCCGGCGCCGCAGGCTCTGACGATCTCGTGCGGCTTCCAGCGACAAACGACGTGATCGATGCACGCAGCAGCGACGATCGCGACTTGTAGAGGCGTGCGACCCGGGAGGGCAGGGCGCATGACCCAAAATGGGTCATGATCGCATCACCCCGTGGCAGGCCGCGTATAAGGTCCGCCCGAATCAATCGGGTGGCACTCATGGCATTCAGACCTGTTCTTCTCGCACTGGCTGCGAGCGTCGCGCTGACAGGTTGCCTGGAGACAGCGGAATTCGGCGGCTCGGGCAGCGGCGGCTTCGGCGGGTCCGGCGGAAGCGGGTCCGGCAGCTTCGCGCGCGCTCAGGATATCTGCAAGCGGACACTCGGGGACCAGGGGAAGATGCTCGTCAGCGTCGACTCCGTGCGCGAATATGCCTTCTCCGGTGCCGTCCAGGAGGTGGAGGTGCGCATGACGGTCCGCCGCGACGCGATGACCGTCAATACCGAGCCCCGGGCCTGTCGCTTCCGCTATGCCACCGGTACTGCCGATATCAGCCGGACGTGAGCCCGGACATGGCCGCGCGCCAGACGTCAGCAGGAGACGAGGATGAAACACGGTATCTGGCCCGCCGCCCAGCTGTCGGTGGCCATGGCCGCCTTGGCGGTACAGCCCGCGGCGGCGCAGAAAAGGCTTGATGGCAACGATGCGGCTGGCGCCATCGCAGCGATCGTCGCGATCGGAATCGGCGTGGCCATCGCGCGGCACGGCAAGAACCACGACCTCAATTCCGACTGGGACGAGGACATCTATGGCAAGCCGTTCTCGCCCAGCCCCAACGTGGTATGCCTTCCGACACCGCGCCAGTGCTTCGAGAACTCGCATTTTTCCCGGCGCTGGACGCGGCGCATCTTCGGCGCTTGAGACGCATCCGAGAGGCACTCCCGCAGCCTGTATCCAAGGAGACAGACATGATGATCAAGACCGGCCTGGTGTGCACGCTCTGCGCGGCGGCCATGGCAACATGCGCAAGTGCGCAGGAGACGACCCCCGTCGATCCCGCGACGATCGACCTCGGCCAGCGCATGGCGATGAGCTATGCCAACATGTCGAACGAGTTCCTCGAGGATCTGCTCGAACCCGAGCAGATGCTCAAATTCTTCATCCTGACCAAGCAGCAGGTGGTTGCCGCGGTCTGCGAGGGTTTCGCGCTCGACGAGGACCGGATGAGTACGACGCTGAACACGATCATGGCGACGCAACCCATGCAGGACGGGCAGCCGAACGCCCTGAGGCCGACTACGCCCTAGGGTACAATGACGCAAACGATCTTGACAGATAGGTATCTAAACGCCACCTTTGGGATCGGGAGGTAACCCGATGGCCAGATCCGTGAAATTCGCCGACGACGCTTTCGTCGAGGACGCCCGCACCGCGTCCGAGGTCCAGAGCCGGTCGCTTGCCGGCCAGATCACGCACTGGGCGCGGATCGGGCGTGCCATCGAGCGGTCCGGCAGCTTCGACCATACCAGGATCTCCCGCGTTCTTGCGGGCGAGCTTGAGACGACCGCCCTCACCCCCGAGGAAAAGGCGGTCTGGTCGGAGCAGTTCGTCGCCAGGATGTCCGAACCGGGGCCGGACGAGGAGACCTTCTTCAGCGAGATGCGAAAGAGCGGCAAGCCCGTCGGCCTCGACGCCTCCGGCAAGATCGTCGAGGCCGGGGCGCAACCCGAGCGATGAGCCCGACGATGATCGTCATTGCCGGTCCCAACGGGGCTGGCAAGTCGACCCTCTACCGGACCCGCGTGGCACCTGCCTTCGCGGGTCTTTTCATCAATGCCGACATCATCCAGCGCGACGAGCTTGGCGATGAGCGCCCGCAGGCGGCCTACCGGGCCGCCGAGATCGCCACGCGGCGACGGAGCGAGATGCTCGCGCGCGGACGCGATCTTGTCACCGAGACGGTATTCTCGCACCCTTCGAAGCTCGACCTCGTCAAAGAGGCGCGCGCGAGAGGCCATACCGTCTTGGTGATGCATGTCGGCGTGGACAGTCCCGACCTTTCGGTGGCGCGGGTCTCGTATCGTGCCCGTGCCGGCGGTCATGATGTTCCCGAGATCAAGATCCGCGAGCGATATGATCGCTCGGGCCCGCTCGTTCGCGAGGCCGTGCGTCTTGCCGATACCGGTCTTGTCTACGACAATTCCCTGGCGGGTCAGAGCCCGAAGCTCACCCTGACCTTCGATCGCGGCTTTCTCGTCAAGGTACGCACGGATCCCGCCGCGTGGATCAGGCGGGTCTATGCGGCCGACCTGCCCGGGTAGTTCGGGGCATCCTCTTCAATACATTCTGGCGGACACGAAGGGTTCTCAGCCCAAACCGCGCGATCACTAAACCATCCGGCAACGAGGTTGCGCCTTCGCCGAGGGCCGCGCCCGGCCGCCCTGTCGTGCCGCGCGCAGCATTGCGGGTGGGGGGTTGCCGTTCTGAAAAAACCAGCTATATAACATCCATATGGATGGTATAAGGAGTTCGGGCGACATGAGGCCGGACAGCGAGACGATAACGATCAACCTCGGCTATGTCGATCTCGGCCATATCGACCTGCTGGTGCGGGAGGGGTTCTTTTCGAACCGGAGCGATTTCATCCGCACCGCGATCCGCACCCGGCTCGGCGCCCATGACGAGGCGGTCAGCAGGACCATCGAACGGCGCACGATGGAGTTGGGCCTGCGCGATCATTCCCGGGCCGAGCTCGAGGCGGTAAAGGCGGCGGGCGAGATGCTGCATGTCAAGGTCGTGGGCCTGGCCCGGATCGATCCAGACGTGTCGCCGGACCTGGCGCGTGACATGATCAAATCGATCACCGTGCTGGGCGCCCTGCAGGCCAGCGATCCGGTCAGAAAGGTCCTGGCCGACCGCATCAGATAACACCCGAAAAAGGACGAAGCCGATGACCAGATTGAACGCCGGTGCGCTGCGCCGGGCGGGCGGTGACCCGCGCCTCATGAACATCAAGCCAGGGGAACCCAGGACATGACAGACATGACATTGACATTCGACGCGGTCAGCGAACCGCGGCCCGGCCCGAAATGGGCGGCCCGCTGGCGCCGGTCCTGGCCCGCCTACGAGGCCTGGTTCACCGCGCGGGGTGGCGATCAGGGGCCGTCGCGCGCCGAGTGCGCGGCCGCGCTGGCAAGATACATGCCGGAGCTTGTGGCCGTCCACCGCCGGCTGACCATGCTGGCGGGGGGATCGGACCGGGCGGCGCGGTTCCTCTCGACCTGGTGTCCGCCGCGCTATCTGGGCGGATGCTCGATCGCCGCTGCCGCGGATGGGGGCGAGGTGCGGCTGGTGCGCAACTATGACCTGTCGCCCGAGCTCAACGAGGGGCTGCTTCTGCGCAGCGAATGGACGGGCAGGGCAGTCATGGGGATGGTCGAATTCCTCTGGGGGCTGTCCGACGGCATCAACGATGCGGGGCTCGCCGTGGCGCTTGCCTTCGGCGGCCGTGCCGAGACCGCCCGGGGCTTTGGCGTCACCACCATCGTGCGCTATGTGCTCGAGACCTGCGACACGGTGGATGAGGCGCTGGCCGCGCTGCGCCGGATCCCGTCGCACATGGCCTACAACCTGGTGCTTGCGGACGCCTCGGGTCGCATGGCGAGCGTCGAGCTGTCGCCCGGCGGCGGGATCAGGGTCATGCCGCAGGCCATCGCCACGAACCATCAGAGCGGTGCCGCCCGTGCGGACAGGTCACGCTTTACCAGGACGTTCGAGCGCCATGCGCATCTGAAGGCGCTCCGCGCCGGTCCGCGCACGCTGCGCCGGCACTTCCGCGAGCCGCCGCTTCTGCAGGACCGCTATCGCGAGGGTTTCGGCACGCTTTTCACCGCCGAGTTCGACACCAAGGCCCGCAGCCTGGGCCTGACAATGGGCGCGGCGCATTGGGATCAGGCGCTGGATCGCTTCGTCGAGCGGCGGCAGGTCGTCGATTACGGCGCAGCGGCATCCCCTGCACCGCTGCCGGAGCGTGCGGCCAGATGCGGGACGCGCTGCGACGACGACGCGGCCTGGGTCGCCTGGGCCCGGATCGACTGGTCCAGCCTTGCCCGCGACTATGCGGCGGGCCGGGGCCAGCCTGTCGAGCGATACCTGCCGGGGGCCGGCCGGAACCCGCGCGGCAACCGGGGCGCGGGCAGAGACGGGCCCTGGCCGCACTCCTGGTGCTCCTGAGAGATCGGTCGGGCAGCGCAACCGCGCCGGAGGCGGGCAGGGCGGGTCATTCCAGGTCGAACCCGTGCAGCCTTTTGGCGGGGTTCTGCGGAACGCCGGGTAGAACGCACAGCATCTCGTAAAGCAGGTTCGCCCCCGCGACGGCGGTGTTGCCCGCCATGTCGAACGGGGGCGAGACCTCGACCAGATCGCAGCCGACGAGGTTCAGCCCCGCCATGCCGCGCACGATCTCGACGCCCTGCCAGGGCGTGAGCCCGGCGATCTCGGCGGTGCCGGTGCCGGGGGCGAATCCGGGGTCCAGGCTGTCGATGTCGAAGCTCAGATAGACCGGTGCGTCGCCGATGAGGCGGCGGACCTGCGCCATCAACGGCGCCATCGACCGGCCCCAGCACTCTTCGGCGGTGACGACGCTCCAGCCCTGTGCGCGGCCCCAGGCGAAATCGTCCGGCGCATAGCCGGTGCCGCGCAGACCGATCTGCACCACCTTGTCGTTCTGCAGGCAGCCATCCTCCCAGGCGCGGCGGAACGGGCAGCCATGGGCGATCCGTTCGCCGAACATGTGCTCGTTGATGTCGGCATGGGCATCGACATGCACCAGCGCGACCGGCCCGTGCCGTTCCTTGATCGCGCGCAGGATTGGCCAGGTCAGCGTATGATCGCCACCCAGCGTCAGCGGGATCGCGCCATGGCCCAGGATGTCGCGATGCGCCGCCTCGATCCTGCGGACCGAATCCTTCAGATCGAAGGTGTTGATCGCCACATCGCCGATATCGGCCACCTGCAGATGCTCGAAAGGGGCCGCGCCCGTGGCCATGTTGAAGGGGCGCAGCATCCGGCTTTCGTCGCGGATCTGGCGCGGGCCAAGACGCGTGCCGGGCCGGTTCGAGGCGCCGATATCCATCGGAACGCCCACGAAGACCGCATCGCAGCCCTTCGCGCTGTCCTGGGCGGGCAGGCGCATCATCGTCGCCGGTCCGCCGAAGCGGGGCATCTCGTTGCCGCCAAGCGGCTGGTTGAATCGGCTCATCTGTCGTCTCCTGTCGAAATCGCCCATGCCATCCGCCCGTTCCGCGGCACGGGCCCTCAACGCGCCCGGTACGGATCCAAGGACGCCGGCAGTATCGCATCCGGTGGCGGCGAACGTAAGCGCGCCCGACGCCTGCGCGTCAAGCCCGCGGTCAAACGGTCTGGTGCGTCGCCGCCGAATACGGCGCTTGCTTCGGAAACACTTCCGGCGTTAACCTCGGCTTTGCCCCCGGCTTGCGGGACAATGACAGGAAGGCTGCGATT
>JAGRMU010000067.1:2937-3311 GCA_020441165.1 Sedimentitalea sp. | reverse complement strand
TCGGATGGCGATCTGCGCATCCAGTTCTTCCGCGGCGGCGAGCTGGTCTCGACCGATCAGATGCTCGACGCGGTCAAGTCCGGAACGCTGGACCTTGTGCAGGGCACCGGCGGCTACTGGTCGGGCCAGGTGGATATCGGCAATATCGACATCGGTCTGCCGGGATCCTGGACCAGCCTGGAAGAGGCCAAGGCGCTTTTCGAGAGCGAGGAGGTCGTGCAGATCCTGAACGAGGCCTATGACGAGGCCGGCGTTCACTTCCTGCAGAAGGGCTATGGCCACGATTATGACCTTCTGACCAAGGAGCCGGTCACCTCGCTGGAGGATCTGAAATCCCGCAAGATCCGCGCGACCTCGGCCGTGGCCAAGGTTCT
>JAGRMU010000067.1:0-2887 GCA_020441165.1 Sedimentitalea sp. | reverse complement strand
TCGACCGGCGTGATCGACGGCGCGATCTACGGCGGGCCGGTGGAGTATGAGCAGCTCAAGCTGAACGAGACGGCCAAATACTACACCTATCTCAACATGCTGATGCCCGGCTGGACCGATACCTACCTGATCAACAACGACACCTGGGCGGGGATGTCGGACGCGCACAAGCAGATCCTCAGCGAGGCGCTGGCGCAGTATGCGCAGGACGTCTATGACTGGCTGGCCGCGAACAACAAGGCCGTGGCCGACAAGGGTGGCGTGTTCGAATTCTCGACCCTGCCGGAAGCGGATTCCAAGGCGCTGACCCAGGCCGCCAAGGAGGCCGTCTGGTCCGAAGAGGCCGCCAGGTCCGAGCGCGCCGCCCGGTTCATCGCGATCATCGAGGAGAACGCGAAGGCCCAAGGCCGTCTGTGATGGCTGCGGTCACGCGCTATCTGGAACTTCAGGATGGTCTGTCCGACCTTGTCGGGCGGATCATATCCTGGTTTTCGCTGGCGATGATCGCGGTGCTGATGATCGAGATCATCGCCCGCTATTTCCTCAACTCCCCGACAATCTGGGCGCATGAGACCAGCACCATGCTCTACGGTGCGTTCTGCATGCTGGCCGGCTGCTACACGCTGCGGCATCGCGGCCATGTGCGCAGCGAGGTGATCTATGGGGCGCTGTCCGAACGGGGGCGCGCATTCTGCGACACGATCATCTTTACGGTCGGCCTGTTCGTGCTGGCGATCTTCTTCAAGATGGCCGTCGATTTCGCCGCCGAGAGCTGGGCGGTGCGCGAATATTCCAACAAGAGCGTCTGGCAACCCCCGGTCTATCCGATCAAGACGGTGATCCCCATCGCCGTGGGCCTGGTGCTTCTGCAGAACATCGCCGAATTGCTGCGCGCGGTGCTCACGCTGTTCCGCGTGCCCTTCGACGATCCGAGAGAGGGCGAGATCGCATCCGACATCGACCCCGAACTGCTGCCCGAACTTCTGGATGCAGAGTCGAGGGATATGGTGGGCCGTTCGCCCCCGCCCGACCGCTGAACCGCCGCCGGACACAGGACCAACGCAGGGAACCCCCAGATGCAAGATCTCGACCCGCTGGCCATCACCGGCATCATGTTCCTGTCGATGCTCGCGTTGATGGCGCTCGGCGCGCCGCTCGCCTGGGCGCTTCTGATCAGCGGCATGGGCAGCGCCTACATGATCTTCGGAAATGGCGGGCTCGACCTGCTCATCGCCTCGACCTACAGCGCGATGGACAACTTCCTGCTGGTTGCGCTGCCGATGTTCATCTTCATGGGGCTCGTGCTGCAACGCTCGGGCATCACCGACGACCTTTTCGAGATGATCCACAAGCTGATGGGCCGCTTGCCCGGCGGGCTGGGGATCGGCACCGTGGTGATCTGCGCGCTGATCGCGGCGATGGCGGGGGTATCCGGGGCGGCCACGGTCAGCCTGGGGATCATCGCCCTGCCGGCCATGCTCAGCCGCGGATATGACAAGCGCCTGGTCACCGGCACGATCATGGCCGGTGGCGCCCTCGGCTTCCTGATCCCGCCCAGCGTGCTGATGATCATCTATGCCTTCCTGTCCCGCGATTCGGTGGGCAAACTCTTTGCCGCGGGGCTGGTGCCCGGGTTGATGCTGGCCGGGATCTACATCTGCTACATCCTGATCCGCTGCCGGATCGACCCGCGGCTGGGCCCGCCCGCCGCCGAGCAGTTCACCGCCGCCGAGAAGATCAAGTCGCTGCGCTTTCTGATCGCGCCGGGAGTTCTGATCGCGACCGTGCTGGGCTGCATCATCGGGGGCGTCACCTCGCCGTCCGAGGCCTCGGCCATCGGCGCCTTCGGCGCGCTGGTGATCGCCGGGCTGCAGCGCCGGCTGAGCTGGGACATGATGCGCTATGTGATGCTGTCCACCACCAAACTGATGGGCATGCTGATGTGGATCACCATCGCCGCGGTCTTCTTCTCGAAGATCTATGTCGGCGTCGGCGCGGGGATGGTCGTGGGCGAGCTGATCGAAGATTTCGATCTGTCCCCGAATTTCGTCGTGATCGCCATGCTGGCGACCTATTTCGTGCTGGGCATGTTTCTGGACGATTTCGCCATCGTCTTCATCACCGTGCCGCTGTTCGTGCCGATCATCACCGATCTGGGCTTCGATTCAACCTGGTTCGCAGTGCTGTTCATCCTCAGCATGCAATCGGCCTATCTGACCCCGCCTTTCGGCTACAACCTGTTCTACATGCGATCGGTGGCGCCGCCCGACGTCACCATGAACGACATCTACTGGGCGGCGATTCCCTTTGTCTGCCTGCAGATTCTCGGCCTGGCCCTGGTCTTCCTGTTTCCGCAGATCGCGCTGTGGCTGCCGGGGCTGCTGTTCTGAGAGCCACCCCGCGGCCGGCCGGGTGAAACGACTGACGGCGCCTTCGGTCCCTCGAAGGCGCCGTTATCATTTCAGGTTCGCGTGCCAGTCGAGCGTCCTTGCGGGGCCGAGATCAGACAGCGGCAGAAGCGGGGTCGGCGGCGGGAAGCGGTGCGTCCTGTGGTGTCACTGCTCCCGTGCCGTCGCCCCGGTGTTCACTGGTCGCCGGCCAATGCCGCACGCCTGGCCTCCGGCTCCGCCACCACGCGGATCTCGGGTATGGCGGGGGGGTGGACCGGTGCGGCTGCGGCCGCAGGGTCGTTGGCGCGGCCCGGCCGTTCCAGCGGGCCCAGGCTGTCGAGATAGCTCCGGTCGAAATTGGGGCCGTAGACACCGAAAGTCTGCGTGCTGTCACGGAAGCTCTTGAGCGGCTGGCCCATGTTCTTGATGCCGCGCGCGCGCTGGCGGCGGACCAGGCCGAAATCCACCTCGACGGGGATCAGCTCGTCCTGGGTGTT
>JAGRMU010000414.1 GCA_020441165.1 Sedimentitalea sp. | reverse complement strand
GCGGGCCGGATGATCGTCCAGGTGTCGCGTGACAACGGGCTCGACGCGGTGCTCGACGTGCCCGCCGATCTGCTCGAGACCAGCCCGCCCGATCCCGAGATCACCGTCTCGCTGTCGCTGAACAGCGCGGTCAGCGCCGAGGGCCGGGTGCGCGAGATCTCGCCCCAGGCCGACCCGGTGACCGGCACCTTCCAGGTGCGCGTCGGGCTGATCGACCCGCCGGTCGGGTTGCGGCTGGGGTCGGCCGTCGCCGCCCGGGCCTTCTTCGGCACGGACGGGGGCATCCAGCTTCCGGCCTCGGCGCTGACCCAGATCGAGGGTGAACCGGCGGTCTGGGTGGTGGATCCCGAAACCAGCACCGTGGCCCTGCGGACCATCGGGGTCGGCGGCTTCACGCCCTCCTCGGTCCATGTCACCGGGGGGCTGGAGATCGGCGAGATCGTGGTGACCGCCGGCGTGCAGGCGCTGCGGCCCGGGCAGGAAGTCCGGCTGCTGGACGCCGCATCATGATCGGGCCGAACCTTTCGGACTGGGCGGTCCGAAGCCGGTCGCTGACCATCTACCTGATGATCGTCGCGGTGGTCGCGGGATCCTTCGCCTTCGTCAATCTCGGGCGCGACGAGGACCCGAGCTTCACCATCAAGACCATGCTGGTCACCGCGGTCTGGCCGGGCGCCACCATCGAGGAGACCCAGAACCAGCTGACCGACCGGCTTGAGCGGCGGTTGCAGCAGACCACCGGCCTCGACGCGGTGCGCTCGATCACCCGGCCGGGGATCGTGACCATCTACGTCGATCTCGAGGGCGCCTTTCCGCCCGAGGATGTGCAGGACGTCTGGCAGGAGGTGCGCAACAGCATCGGCGACATTCGCCACACCCTGCCGCAGGGCGTGCTGGGCCCGTTCTTCAACGACGATTTCGGCGACGTCTTCGGCATCATCTATGCCTTCACCGCCGACGGGTTCAGCGAGCGCGAACTGCGCGACTATGTGGACGTCGCCCGATCCGAGCTGATCCGCCAGGTTCCCGACATCGCCAAGATCGAGTGGATCGGGACCCAGGACGAGACCGTCTTCATCGAGTTCCACCCCGAGCGCGTGGCGGCGATGGCGCTCGACTACAGCCAGATCTTCGCGGCGATCGCGGCGCAGAACACCGTGCGGCCCTCGGGCGTGATCAACACCGGGCAGGAAAACCTGGTGCTGCGGGTCTCTGGCGCCTTCGAATCCGAGGCGGACGTGCTCGACGTCACGCTGATCGCCGGCGGGCGCACGATCCGGCTGGGGGACATCGCGACCGCCCACCGGGGCTATGTCGATCCGCCGCAACCGCTGCTGCACGTGAACGGCAAGCGCGCCATCGCGCTGGCGATCTCGATGCGCGACGGCGGCGACATCCTGCAGCTGGGCGACGAGATCGACGTTGCGATCCGCGACATCACCGCCGATCTGCCCATCGGCATCGAGCCGATGCTGATCTCGGACCAGCCGGCGGTGGTCGACACCGCGATCGGCGATTTCACCACCTCGCTCTACCAGGCGGTGGCGATCATCCTCGCGGTCAGCTTCCTGTCGCTGGGCGTGCGTCCCGGCGCGGTGGTTGCCATCGCGATCCCGGTGACCCTGGCCGCGGTGTTCCTGGTGATGGAGATCCTCGGGATCGACCTGCACCGCGTGTCGCTCGGCGCGCTGATCATCGCGCTGGCCCTGCTGGTCGACGACGCGATGACGATGGACGACGCGATCCTGCGCAACCTGGCCTATGGCGATACCATGAAGGAAGCCAGCGACGATGCCTATCGGACGCTGGCCATGCCGATGCTGACCGGCGCGCTGATCACCATCACCGGGTTCGTGCCCATCGGCTTTGCCCAGAGCCAGGCCGGGGAATATACCATCTCGCTGTTCATGGTGGTGGCGATCGCGCTGATCGCCTCGTGGTTCGTGGCGGTGATGTTCATCCCGATCATTGCCGCGGCGATCCTGAAGGTGCCGCTGAAGAAGGACGAGACGGTCGAGCCCAAGGGGATCGTCGGTTTCTACCGGAGGTTCCTGGTCCTCGCGATGCGGGCGAAATGGGTGACCCTCGGGGCGACCGTCGCGCTCTTCGTGAGCGCCGTGCTGGGGATGCAGCTGCTGAACCGCCAGTTCTTTCCGCCCTCGGACCGCAACGAGCTGATCGTCGATTTCCTGATGCCGCGCTCGAGCTCGATCTTCGCCAGCGAAGAGGCGATCGGGCGGGTCGAGGACTGGCTCGCCCAGTCCGAGGACGTGGATTTCTGGACCGCCTATATCGGGCGCAACGTCATCCGCTTCTACCTGCCGCTGGCGATCCAGCCGCCCAGCGACCATCACAGCCAGATCGTGGTGATGGCCCGCGATCTCGACGGGCGGATGCGTCTCGAGCAGGCGATGCCGGAATTCCTGGCCGAGAATTTTCCCGAGGCGGTGACCCGGGTGAGCCCGCTGGAAATGGGTCCGCCGATCGGCTGGCCGCTGCAATACCGCCTGACCGGTCCGGACGTCGAGGTGCTGCGCAGCCAGGCGCTGCGCCTGGCCGGGGTGGTGGCCAGCGATCCGCGCGCCAAGCACGTGCATTTCGACTGGATCGAGCCGGCCCGGCAGCTCAGGGTCGAGATCGACCAGGCGCGCGCCCGGCGGCTGGGCCTGACCAGCGCGCAGCTGGCCAACATCCTGCAGACCGCGGTGTCGGGGGCGACCATCACCCAGATGCGCGACGACATCTACCTGATCAACGTGGTGGCGCGCACCGATTCCCGCGACAGGGTCTCGATCGACACCATTGGCACGCTGCAGGTGCCGGTCCCGGGCGGGCGCACCGTGGCGCTCAGCCAGTTCGCCAATTTCTCCTACGACCAGGAACAGCCGCTGATCTGGCGCCGCGACCGGCTTCCGACGCTCACGGTGCTGGCTGACGTGGCGCCGGGATCGCTGCCCGAGGAGGTGGTCACCGCGCTCGACGACGGCATCACGGCGCTGAACGACGATCTGCCGGAAGGGTATTCGATCGAGATCGGCGGCACCGCCGAGACCAGTGCCGAAAGCCAGGCCTCGGTCTTCGCGGTGATCCCGGTGATGGCGGTGATCATGCTGACGCTGCTGATGATCCAGCTGCAAAGCTTCAAGTCCACCGCGATGGTGGTGGTGCTGTTGCCGCTGGGGCTGATCGGCGTGGTGGCGGCGCTTCTGCTCTTCGGCCAGCCGCTGGGCTTCGTGGCGATCCTCGGCATTCTCGCGCTGATCGGCATGATCGCCAAGAACGCCATCATCCTGATCGCGCAGATCGAGCAGGAACGGCGCGACGGCCTGTCGCCCTGGGACGCGGCGATCAGCGCCGCGACGGGCCGGTTCCGGCCGCTGCTGCTGACCGCGCTGTCGACGGTGCTGGGCCTGATCCCGATCGCCCCGACCCTCTTCTGGGGGCCGATGGCCTTCGCGATCATGGGCGGGCTGCTGGTGGCCACGATGCTCACGCTGGTGTTCCTGCCGACGCTCTACATCACCGTCCACGGGCGCGAGACGCCGCCCCAACCCGAGGCGGGCTGACCGCGGCTTTCAAGGGGCGCGCATCATGGCCGACTGGACCGAGAACGAGCAGATCGAGCAGCGCGCCCTGACGATCAGCAAATGGGCGAGCCTCTTCTCGGCGGTGATCGCCATCGCCGCGGCCTTCGCGTCGAACGCGCAGGCGGTGCTGCTGGACGGTCTTTTCTCGCTGATCGATTTCGTCGCCGCGGTGATCGGGGCGCGGGTCAGCATCGACGCGCTGCGCGCGCCCGACCGGCGCCGGCCCTTCGGCTATGCGGCGCAGGAATCGGCCTTCACCACCTTCCGCTCGCTGTCGCTGCTGGCGGTCGTGGTCTACGCCATGTTCGGCGCCGTGCAGGAGATCCTGGCTTATATCCGCGACGGCGAGGCGGAAGAGCTGAACTTCCAGGTGATCTTCGTCTACCTGGTGGTGATCATCGCGCTGTGCTTCTGGCTGCACCGCGTCCAGCTGAAGGCCTGGGTGCAGTCCGGCCGCAAGAGCGGGATCCTCAAGCTCGAGGCCGACGCGGCGCTGCTCTCGGGGCTGATGAGCGTGGGCTACGGGCTGGCATTGCTGCTGCTGCCGTTCCTCGAGGGCACGCCGCTGGCCTTCCTGGTCCCGGTGGGCGACTCGCTGATCGTGCTGATGCTGTGCCTTTTCGTGACCGGGCGCTACTGGATGGACTTCCGCCGCGGGCTGGGCGAGCTGATCGGCACCGCCGCCCGCCCCCGCGAGATCCGCGCGGCGAGCCAGGCGGTGCACCGGGCGCTCGATCCCTGCGGCGGCAAGATCATCGACGTGGCGCTGGTCCGGGTCGGGCGGCGCTTCGACGCGGTGGTCTTCTACGACCCGCGCCGCGCCATCGAGGCCACCGAGGTCGACGACCTGACGCTGCGCGTCGAGGCCGAGATCGAGGCGGCGCTGGGATCCGTCGAGGTGTTCATCGTGGTCTCCGAATACGGGCGCGCCTGGCCCGAAGGTCCGGCCGCCTGAGCCGTCCAGAAGTCCTCGGCAAAGGCCGGGACGCAGGGCAAATCATTTGTAATGTTATAATTGTGGATTTAAAATTTCACCCCTGCTAGCCGTTTTGTAAGGCGCTCGAAATCGTGCGCAATTGCCATGTTCCTGGCGGGCTTCTCACGCGGCGGCCGGCATGGGCGCAGGGCGGAATCCGGCAAGTTCAGACCGGAACCCGGAATGAGGGAGGGGCAAGAATGGCCGAGAAAACCCAGAAGATTTCCTTGATGGCGCTGACCGCGATGGTGGTCGGCTCGATGATCGGGGCGGGCATCTTCAACCTGCCCGGCCGGTTCGGCACCGCCACCGGGCCGTTCGGTGCGATCATCGCCTGGACCATCGCTGGCACCGGCATGTACATGCTTGCGCGGGTCTTCCAGGCGCTGGCCGAGCGCAAGCCCGAGATCGACGCCGGTGTCTTCGCCTATGCCAAGGCGGGGTTCGGCGACTACATGGGGTTCCTGTCGGCCTTCGGCTACTGGCTGGGAAGCTGCCTGGGCAACACCTTCTACTGGGTGCTGATCGGCACCACGCTTGGCAATTTCTTTCCCGCCTTCGCCGGCGGCAACACCACCATCGCGATCGTGGTCTCGCTGGCCGGTATCTGGGCCTTCCATTTCATGATCCTGCGCGGGGTGCAGCAGGCGGCCTTCATCAACTTCGTGGTGACCATCGCCAAGATCGTGCCCCTCGTGGTCGCGCTGCTGTTCATGCTCTTCGCGTTCAACTTCGATCAGTTCTCCGAGAATTTCATGGGCGGCGTGGGCATGCCCGAGAAGACGCTACTCGCACAGGTCCGCGACACGATGCTGATCACCGTCTTCGTGTTCATCGGGATCGAGGGCGCCAGCGTCTATTCGCGCTTCGCCAAGACCCGCGCCGATGTCGGCAGCGCGACGATCCTCGGCTTCGTCGGGGTGACCGGGCTGATGCTTGCGGTGACGCTGCTGCCCTACGCCGTCATGCCGCGCGCCGAGATCGCCGGGCTGACCAACCCGTCGCTCGCCGGCGCGCTCGAGGCGGTGGTGGGACGATGGGGCAAGGTGTTCATCTCGATCGGGGTCCTGGTCTCGGTGCTGGGCGCCTTCCTGGCCTGGTCGCTGATCTGCGCCGAGGTGATGTTTGCCGCGGCGAAGTCCAAGGACATGCCCAGTATCTTCGCCCGCGAGAATGCCAACAAGGTTCCCGCCAACGCCCTCTGGATTTCCAACGTCGTGTGCTCGCTCTTCGTGGTCTCGACGTTCTGGTCGGCCGACGCCTTCTGGTTCATGCTCGACATGACCAGCGTCACCACGCTGATCCCGTACCTGCTGGTGGCCGGATACGGGGTGCTGATCGCCCGCAGCGGCGAGGGCTATGAATCCGTGCCGGGCGAGCGCAAGCGCGACCAGATCATCGCCTGGGTCGCGGTGTTCTACACGCTGCTGATGTTCGTGGCCGCCGGGCTGAAATACGTGATCCTCGTCGCCGTGCTCTTCGCCCCCGGGACCATCCTCTACTACTGGGCGCGCAAGGAGATGAATGCCGGCTATTTCAACCAGCGCGAACGCATCATCTTCGCGATTGTCCTCATCGGCGCGGTGATCGGCCTTGTCGGCCTGGTCACCGGGCGCATCACCCCCTGAATCCAGATACCAAGGAGATTCCCATGGCCTCTCAAGCAGAATTCGGTGTTCATTCCGAGGTCGGCCAGCTTCGCAAGGTGATGGTCTGCGCCCCCGGGCGCGCCCATCAGCGCCTGACCCCGTCGAACTGCGACGATCTGTTGTTCGACGACGTGATGTGGGTCGAGACCGGCAAGCGCGACCATCTCGATTTCCAGCAGAAGATGCGCGACCGCGGCATCGACGTGGTCGAGATGCACGACCTGCTGACCGAGACGCTGGCGGTGCCCGACGCGAAGACCTGGATCCTCGATCACCGGGTCACCGAATACGAGGTCGGGCTGAGCCTGATGGCCGAGGTGCGCAGCTATCTCGAGGGGCTGCCCAACCGCGAGCTGGCCGAGACGCTGATCGGCGGGCTGTCGGTCGAGGAGTTCCCCGAGACGCATTCCGGCGCGATGATGAACCTCATCCGGCAGTCGCTGGGCATCACCCGCTACCTGATCTCGCCACTGCCCAACACCCTCTACACCCGCGACACCACCTGCTGGGTCTATGGCGGCTGCACCGTCAACCCGCTCTACTGGCCGGCGCGCAAGGACGAGACGCTGCTCGCCACCGCGATCTACAAGTTCCACCCCGATTTCGCCGGCAAGGTGAAGATCTGGTGGGGCAACCCCGAGGAAGAGCACGGGCTGGCCACGGTCGAGGGCGGCGACGTGATGCCGGCGGGCAACCGCACCATGCTGATCGGCCTGTCCGAGCGAACCTCGCGCCAGGGGATCGAGCTGCTGGCCCGCTCGCTGTTCGAGCAGGAGGTGGTCGATCACATCCTCGTCGCGGGCATGCCGAGGCTGCGCGCGGCGATGCATCTCGACACTGTCTTCACCTTTGCGGATCGCGACTGCGTGCTGGTCTATCCCGACATCGTGGACACCATCACACCGTTCAGCGTCCGGCCCGGCAAGAACGGCGCGTTCGATGTGCGCAAGAACGAGGGCGGATGGGTCAAGGCGGTGAGCGACGCGCTCAATCTCAAGAAGATGCGGGTCGTCGAGACCGGCGGCAACGCCTACGTGCGCGAGCGCACGCAGTGGGATTCGGGCGCCAACCTGGTCTGCGCCGCGCCCGGCGTGGTCTACGCCTATGACCGCAACACCTATACCAACACGCTGCTGCGCAAGGAGGGGATCGAGGTGGTCACCATCGCCGGGGCCGAGCTGGGCCGCGGCCGCGGCGGCGGCCATTGCATGACCTGCCCGATCACCCGCGACGCGGTGGATTACTGAAGCATCGGCGGGGCGCGGCCGGGTCTGCCAGTCGCGCCCACGCCAGGTCGAAACGCCACGGAGTGGTACGGCATGAAACCGCGTGTTGTGAACCAGGGCCAGCGTAACGGGGGCGCGCGGCCGGCGCCCTTGACGTGTCTTCGGGACAGCGCCCCGAAATGAGCGAGATCACGCAGGGCGCACCGGACGGTCCCGCCCCCGGCAGAACCCCGACCATGGGCTGGGCGCTGCTGCCGATCCTCTCGCTGATGGCGCTGCTGGCGCTCGGCTATGCCTTCTATGGCGACGAGGCGTCGATGGGGCCGAACCAGGTCGCAATGATGCTGGCCGGGGTGATCGCGCTGATGGTCGGGCGGCGCTTCGGATACACCATGGACGAGATGCGCGCGGCGGCGCTGGAAAGCGTCGGCGTCGGCCTGCCGGCGATCTTCATCCTGCTGGCGGTGGGCGCGCTGATCGGTACCTGGGCGATGAGCGGCACGCTGGTCGCGATGGTCTATTGGGGGCTGCAGATCCTCTCGCCCAACTATTTCTACGTCTCGGTGGTGGCGATCTGCGCCGCGGTCTCGCTGAGCATCGGCAGTTCCTGGACGGTGGTCGGCACCATCGGGATCGGCCTGATGGGGGTGGCCGCGCAGATGGGACTGAACCCGGCGATCACCGCGGGCGCGGTGATTTCGGGGGCCTATTTCGGCGACAAGTCCTCGCCGCTGTCGGATTCGACCAATCTGGCCTGCGCGGCGGCGGGCGCAAACCTCTACCGGCACATCTTCGAGACGCTCTGGACCTCGGTGCCGACCCTGGCGATCGCCATGCTGCTGTTCTGGATGCTCGGCGCGCCCGGCGATTTCGATGCCTCGGGCCTGACCGAGAGCCTGGCCGCGTCGTTCAACATCGGCGCCGTCGCCTTCCTGCCGCTGGTGCTGGTGCTGCTGCTGGCGATCCTGAAGGTGCCGCCGTTCCTGACCATATTCATGGGGGCGCTCGGGGGTGCGGTGGTGGCGGTGTTCCTGAACCCGGCGATCGTGATCGGCGCGGCGCAGGCGCCTGACATGGCGAACGGTCTGGCGCTGATCAAGGGGTCGTGGACGGCGATGGCCACCGGCTTCGTCTCGACCACAGGCGATGCGCCGCTGGACCGGCTGCTGAGCCGCGGCGGCATGGAAAGCATGCTGGTCACCATCTGGCTGATCCTCGCGGCGCTGGCCTTTGGCGGCATCGTCGACCGCATCGGGGTCCTGAACCGGGTGCTGCAGCCGGTTCTGGCGCTGGCGCACAATACCGGGCGGCTGATCTCGGCGGTGGTGGTCACCGCGCTGGGGACCAACATGCTGGCCGCCGACCAGTACATCGCCATCGTCCTGCCCGGCAAGATGTTCCAGGAGCCGTTCCGAAAGATGCGGCTGGCGCCCGAGGTGCTGTCCCGCGCCGTGGGCGATTCCGCGACCGTGACCGGCGCCCTGGTGCCGTGGAACAGCTGCGGCGCCTTCATGGCCGCGACGCTTGGCGTGGCGGCCGTCGACTATCTGCCCTTTGCTTTCTTCAACATCGCCAACCCGCTGATCACCATCCTCTTCGGCTTCAT
>JAGRMU010000413.1 GCA_020441165.1 Sedimentitalea sp. | reverse complement strand
TTGATGCCCTTCTCGACGCCCGGCACGTATTCCTTGGGCACCGATCCGCCGACGATACGGCTCTCGAAGGAGTAGCCCTCGCCCGGCTCGGTCGGGCTGATGATCAGCTTGACCTCGGCGAACTGGCCCGAGCCGCCCGACTGCTTCTTGTGGGTATACGTGTGCTCGACCTCGCGGGAGATGGTCTCGCGATATGCCACCTGCGGCGCGCCGATATTGGCCTCGACCTTGAACTCGCGCTTGAGACGGTCGACGAGGATGTCGAGGTGAAGCTCGCCCATGCCCTTCATGATCGTCTGGCCCGATTCCAGGTCGGTCTCGACGCGGAAGGACGGATCCTCGGCGGCCAGACGCGCCAGGCCCTGGCTCATCTTCTCCTGGTCGGCCTTGGTCTTCGGCTCGACGGCGATCTCGATCACCGGGTCGGGGAAGGTCATGGTCTCGAGGACCACCGGATCCTTGGGATCGGCCAGCGTGTCGCCGGTGGTGGTGTCCTTGAGACCGGCCAGCGCGATGATGTCGCCGGCGAAGGCCTCGTCGATCTCCTCGCGGTTGTTCGAATGCATCATCATCATCCGGCCGACGCGCTCTTTCTTGCCCTTGGTCGAGTTCAGCAAGCTGTCGCCCTTCTTGAGCTGGCCCGAATAGATGCGGGTGAAGGTGAGCGAGCCGACGAAGGGGTCGTTCATGATCTTGAACGCAAGGCCCGCGAAGGGCATCGAATCGTCGGCGCGGCGCGCGATGTTGCGGGTCTCGGTCTCGTCGCCGGGCTTGAAGCCCATGTAGTCAACCACGTCCAGCGGGCTGGGCAGATAGTCGATCACCGCGTTCAGCAGCGGCTGCACGCCCTTGTTCTTGAAGGCCGAACCGCACAGGACCGGGATGAACTGGATGGCCAGCGTGCCCTTGCGGATCAGCTTGCGCAGCGTGTCCACGTCGGGCTCCTCGCCCTCCAGGTAGGCTTCCATCGCGTCGTCGTCCATCTCGACCGCGGTCTCGATCAGGGTCGCGCGCCACTCGTCGGCGGTGGCCTTCAGGCTGTCGCGGATCGGCTGGCGACTCCAGGACGCGCCCAGGTCCTCGCCCTTCCAGACCCACTCTTCCATGGTCACCAGGTCGACCAGGCCCTCGAGCTCGTTCTCGGATCCGATCGGGATCTGGATCGGCGCCGGGGTGGCCCCGGTGCGGTCCTTGATCATGCGCACGCACTTGAAGAAGTCGGCGCCGATCTTGTCCATCTTGTTGACGAAGACGATGCGCGGCACCTTGTAGCGGT
>JAGRMU010000412.1 GCA_020441165.1 Sedimentitalea sp. | reverse complement strand
AGGTGGTCAGCTCGTGGGCGGCGGCACGTACCTGGCTGACGCTGCCCGGCGCGCTGTCGACATGCTCGGCCCACATGGTCTGGATCGAATCGATGATCGCCAGCGCCGGGCGCTCGGCCTCCAGCGTGGTGAGGATGTCGCGCAGGTTGGTCTCGGCGGCCAGCAGCACCGGCGCGTCCGAGAGCCCGAGGCGCTGCGCCCGCATCCGGACCTGGGCGTTGGCCTCCTCGCCGCTGACATAGAGGGTCTTGAGACCCGCCCCCGCGAATTTCGCCGCCGCCTGCAGCAGCAGCGTCGACTTGCCGATGCCCGGATCGCCGCCGACCAGGATCGCCGAGGCCGGCACCAGGCCGCCGCCCAGCACCCGGTCCAGTTCATCGAGCCCCGAGCAGGTGCGCGGCGGTGGCGCTTCCTCGGTCGACAGGTCGGTGAGCGCGATGGCGCTGCCGCGCTTGGCGCCGAGGGATTTCGAGGCCGGCCCGGCCGAGAGCGGCGCCTCCTCGGCGATGCTGTTCCAGGCCCCGCAGCCCTCGCAGCGCCCCGACCATTTCGAGAAGCTGGCGCCGCAGGCGGTGCAGGTGAAGNNGTGAAGGAATGGGTCTTTGCCATGGATCAGACATGCCCCAGCGGCGCGCGGGCCTCAAGCCTCATGCGTTCCCCGCGCGCGCTCGGTCAGGATGCCGAGCGCGATCGAGGCCAGGATGCAGGCGGTGAAGAGGTAGAGCCCCCAGGCGACCTCGATGCGTCCGACGCCGATGCCCTTGGCGATGGTGATGTAGAGCGCGATCAGGAAGATGTCGGCCATTGCCAGCTTGCCGAGCACGGTCAGCGCCGGCAGCGCCCTGGCGTCGAGAAGCTGCCA
Source organism: Sedimentitalea sp. (assembly GCA_020441165.1). GTDB lineage: Bacteria > Pseudomonadota > Alphaproteobacteria > Rhodobacterales > Rhodobacteraceae > JAGRMU01. The sequence goes on along the minus strand of JAGRMU010000412.1, from coordinate 448 downwards.
GTGCACCAGCGCCAGGCCGATGGTCTTGAGATAGGGCGCGAAGAGCGCGAAGACGGTGACGATCAGCGCCAGCGGAATGTCGGTGCGCCAGAGGCTCTGCAGCCCGGTCACCACCGAGATCTCGCTGAGCGAGAAAAGCGGCAACCACCCGGCGCGGATCAGCGGCGCGAACCAGGCAAGAGGGTAGAGGACCAGCAGCGCGAGGTTGGCGAGACGCAGCGCCAACGGCGCCGACGGGCGGGAAAGCCGACCCTGCGCGCCGTCCTCCGCCATCAGCCGTCCGCCGGGGGCCGGGCCGGGCGGCGCGACGCGAACCAGTACCGGTAGGCCGCCAGCAGCACGATCAGCACCGCCGCCGCGATCAGCACATGCTCGGTGCGGTGCGCCTTGCCGAAGACCAGCGCCAGCAGATGCCCCATGGCTTGCCCGGCCACCACGTAGAACGCGC
>JAGRMU010000066.1 GCA_020441165.1 Sedimentitalea sp. | reverse complement strand
GATCCGAGGCCGCCTGGCAGGCCGCGCAGGCCGGGATCCGCGTGGTGATCCACGAGATGCGGCCCAGGGTCGGCACTTTTGCCCACAAGACCGGCAACCTGGGCGAGATGGTCTGCTCGAACTCCTTCCGCTCGGACGATGACGAGCAGAACGCGGTGGGCCTGCTGCACTGGGAGATGCGCGCCGCGGGCGGCCTGATCATGGCCGCCGCCGACGCCCATCGCCTGCCCGCCGGCGGCGCCCTTGCGGTGGACCGCGAGCCCTTCGCCGAGACCGTCACAGCGCGGTTGCGCGCACATCCGCTGGTCTCGGTCAGCGCGGAAGAGATCACCGCCCTACCCGAGCATGGTCCCTGGATCATTGCCACCGGCCCGCTGACCTCCTCGGCACTGGGGGCCGCCATTGCTGCCGAGACCGGCGCCGAGGCGCTGGCCTTCTTCGACGCCATCGCCCCCATCGTCTATTTCGACAGCATCGACATGAGCCGCGCCTGGATGCAGTCGCGCTATGACAAGGGCGAGACCGAGGCCGAGCGGACCGCCTATCTCAATTGCCCGATGGACAAGGCCCAGTATGAGGCCTTCGTCGACGCGCTGCTGGCCGCCGACAAGGCGGAGTTCCACGAGGGCGAGACCGCCACCTATTTCGACGGCTGCCTGCCCATCGAGGTGATGGCCGAACGCGGACGCGAGACCCTGCGCCACGGACCGATGAAGCCGGTGGGGCTGACCAATCCGCACGATCCGAAGGTCAAGGCCCATGCGGTGGTGCAACTGCGCCGCGACAATGCCCTGGGCACGCTCTACAACATCGTCGGCTTCCAGACAAAGATGAAGTATGGCGCGCAAGTGGATGTATTGCGAATGATTCCTGGCCTGGAAAATGCGCGTTTCGCGCGTCTGGGCGGCATTCACCGCAACACCTTCCTGAATTCGCCGACCCTGCTGGACGGTCAGATGCGGCTGCGCAGCCGGCCCAACATCCGCTTCGCCGGGCAGATCACCGGTGTCGAGGGTTATGTGGAAAGCGCCGCCATGGGGTTGCTTGCGGGCCGCATGGCCGCCGCCGAGATCGCCGGTCGGCACTTGCCGACGCCGCCCGCCACCACCGCCACTGGCGCCCTGATCACCCATATCTCGGGCGGCGCCGAGGCGAAGACCTTCCAGCCGATGAACGTCAATTTCGGCCTCTTTCCCCCGGTCGAGGGGCTCAAGAGCGGCCGACGGGGCCGCAAGGACCGCTACAAGGCCTATACCGACCGCGCCAAGGCCGACTGGGCGGCTTGGCTCGGTCAGACCGCATCGGACGCGGCCTGATCGCCCGGGAAGGCGCCGCGCCATGAGCCTCGTCACCCGTTTCGCCCCCTCGCCGACCGGCCCGCTGCATCTCGGCCATGCCTATTCGGCGCTCCTGGCCCATGACATGGCGCGGGCGACGGGGGGGCGGTTCCTGCTGCGCATCGAGGATATCGACACCGCCCGGTCGCGCCCGGAATGGGAGGCGCAGATCTATGACGATCTGTCCTGGCTCGGCCTGCGCTGGGAGGAGCCGGTGCTGCGCCAGTCCGAACGATCCAGGGTCTATGACGCGGCCCTGTCAGACCTGGCCGCGCGCGGGCTGATCTATCCCTGCTCCTGCCGGCGCGGCGACATCCGCGCTGCCGTCTCTGCCCCCCAGGAGGGGGTCGCGGCGCCGCCGGTCTATCCCGGCACCTGCCGGGGCCGGGCGATGGCGACCCGCAAGCCGGGCGACGCGCTGCGGCTCGACTTGGCGCGGGGACTGGCCTCGCTCACCGACCGCCTGCCGCTGCGCTTCGAGGAAACCGGCGCGGCAATGCAGGGCAGCCATGCGGTCACCGCCGAGATCCTGCTGCGCGAGACCGGGGATCCGGTGCTGGGCCGCAAGGACGTCGCCGAGGTCTCCTACCTGCTGGCGGCGGTGATCGACGATGCCGACCAAGCCGTCACCACGGTGATTCGCGGCGCGGATCTCTTCGAGACGACGTTTCCGCAGGTCCTGTTGCAGGCGCTGCTGGACCTGCCGATGCCCATCTATCACCATCACCGGCTGATCCGCGACGCCGCCGGCAAGCGCCTCGCCAAGCGCGACGATGCGCGGGCGATCGCGACATACCGCGCCGAGAGCGCCGGCCCCGAGGATATCCGCGCCATGGTCGGCCTGCCGCCCGCCCCGATTCAGGCCTCGGGCGCCATCAGCTCTGCCTCTTCCCCGTCCCGCACCGCCCGGTAGAAACAGCTGCGCCGTCCGGTGTGACAGGCCGGCCCGGTCTGGCGCACCCGCAGAAGCAGGCAATCGCGGTCGCAATCGAGCCGCATCTCGACCAGCGCCTGTACATGGCCCGAGGACTCGCCCTTGACCCAGAAGGCCTGGCGCGAGCGCGACCAGTAGGTGACCCGCCCCGTCGCGAGGGTGCGCGCGACCGCTTCGGCATTCATCCAGGCCAGCATCAGCACCTCGCCGCTGGCCGCGTCCTGGGCAATGGCCGGGATCAGGCCGGCGTCGTTGTAGACGAGGGTGCCGGGGTCGAAGGGCATGGGCGGAAAACCTTTTGCATCGGGCATGGCCGGGACTATGTATGGAGGGTCACAGACAAGGACCAGCCATGCCCGGCGAAACCGACCTGATCAAGCTCTATTCCGCCCGGATCCTGGCCCTGGCCGCCGACATCCCGCACCTGGGCCGGCTCGACGCGCCGCAGGCGACGGTGAAGAAGCGCTCGCCGCTTTGCGGCTCGACGGTGACGGTGGATCTGCGCCTCGAGAACGGCCGTATCGCCGAGTTCGCGCAGGACGTGAAGGCCTGCGCGCTGGGGCAGGCCTCGGCCGCCGTGGTCGGGGGCGCGGTGATCGGCGCCACCCGTCCGCAGATCGAGGCCGCCCGCGACCAGTTGAAAGCGATGCTGAAATCGGACGGGCCGGTTCCCGATGCCCCCTTCGACGGGCTCGAGGTGCTGCTGCCGGCGCGCGACTACAAGAACCGCCACGCCTCGATCCTGCTGGCGCTCGAGGCGACCGCCGAGGCGATGGAAAAGGCCGAGCAGGCCGACTGCGCCTGAACAAAAAAAACCGCCGCGCATCCGGATCGGATGGCGGCGGCAGGTTGTGCGGCTCTCACGGGAGATCCGGGGCACCCCGAGGGATCGGGACAGGACACCCTCGCATCGATCTTGGGGACAGGATGCGGGGACGCGCCCGGAGATGAGATCGCAGGCAGAAACGTAATAAAACGGTCAGACGAGACCCGGCAGATGCAGGCAGACCAGCAGCATCACCACCAGCGCGGCGGCCCCGGCGGCATCCTGAAGCACGGTGGCCTGGGAATCCCGAAATGCGGTCTTGATCTGTTTCAGCATGGGAACCTCCGGGTCTGTTAATCCTTTGTTGACCCTTTGTTCTCATTTCTGGCGGTGTCTGTAAAGAACTTTTTAAGAACTTTTGTGAACTTCTTGGGGTCGCGCGGCTAACCCACGGAAATCAATCGGATCGCCTCGTCCTGCCGCATGAGCCACAGGAGCACCCGGGCGGCGCCCCCGCGCGGGCCGGTCAGATCGGGATCGGCGGCCAGAAGGGCGCGGGCGTCGCTCTGGGCCACGGCCATCAGCGCCGCCTGCCGCTCCAGATCGGCGATGCGGAACCGCGGCAGGCCGGATTGGGCGGTACCAATCACGTCCCCGGCCCCGCGCATGGCCAGATCGGCCTCGGCGATGCGGAACCCGTCCTCGGTCTCGCGCACCACTTCCAGCCGCCGCCGCCCGCCCTCCGAAAGCGGCGCGCGATACATCAGCAGGCATGTGGAACTGGCCGAGCCGCGCCCGACCCGGCCGCGCAGTTGGTGGAGCTGCGCCAGGCCGAAGATCTCGGCGCGCTCGATCACCATGATCGAGGCGTTGGGCACATCCACGCCAACCTCGATCACCGTGGTGGCGACCAGAACCTGGGTCTCGCCCGCCTGGAAGGCCGCCATCGCCGCGTCCTTCTCGGGCCCGGGCATCTGGCCATGGACCAGCCCGACGACGCCCTCGCCCAGAACCGCGCGCAGGTGCCGGAATCGGTCCTCGGCGGCGGTCAGATCGACGCTTTCGGACTCCTCGACCAGCGGGCAGACCCAGTAGCATTGCCGGCCCTCGGCGATCGCCCGGCGCAGGTGGTCCACCACCTCGTCGATCCGCTCGGCACTGACCACCGCGGTCTTGACCGGAATGCGTCCCGGCGGCTTCTCGTCCAGCACCGACACGTCCATGTCGCCATATTGCGCCAGGGCCAGCGAGCGCGGGATCGGTGTCGCGGTCATCACCAGAACGTCCGCGGCCACGCCCTTCTCGGCCAGTTCCTTTCTCTGGCGCACGCCGAAGCGGTGCTGCTCGTCGATCACCGCGAGACGCAGGTCGCGAAAGACGACATCGCCCTGGAACACCGCATGGGTGCCGACCAGCATTCCGGTCTCGCCCGAGGCCAGCGCGGCCAGCTTGGCCCGCCGCTCGGCGCCCTTGTCACGGCCGGTCAGGATCTCGAGACGGACGCCCGCTGCCTCGGCCAGCGGGCGCAACCCCTCGAGATGCTGGCGGGCGAGGATCTCGGTGGGCGCCATCATAACCAACTGCCCGCCGGCCTCGACCGCGATCAGCAGCGCCAGGAAGGCGACCAGCGTCTTGCCCGAGCCGACATCGCCCTGCAGGAGCCGGTTCAT
>JAGRMU010000001.1:5441-6604 GCA_020441165.1 Sedimentitalea sp. | reverse complement strand
CGCGCCCGGGTCCATCTTGGCGGCGCTCCAGGGCGCTTTCGGCGCCAGCCGCGCCTCGTAGAAGGACGACTGCCGGTCCAGCAGCTCGCGCAGCTCGTCCTGCGGACGCGCCTCCAGAGTTCCGGTCAGGTGCACCGCGACATAGTTCCAGGTCGGCACCTGGTCGGGGATCCCGTACCAGTCGGGCGAGACATAGCCGTCCGGCCCGCTGACCGCGATCCGCGCCGGCACGGGGGCGGCGAGCGCCCGGGCGATGGGGTTGGAGCGCACCAGGTGCAGCTCCAGCGACGCGCCATCCTCGGCGAGCAGGAAGGGCACATGCGAGACGAGCGGCGCGGCCGCGCCCGCAACCGCGAGGATGCCGAAGGCGCGTTCGCGCGCGAAGGCCAGGTTCTCGGCGGTGCTGGCCGTGTGATAGACCGGGTTGGGGTGCATCGTCGTCCTCGGGTGCTGGCCCGCTCCATGCAGAACCGGGCCGCGAATGGCAAGATGCTAGCGTGGGAAGGCCCGTGCCGCGCTCAGCCGAGATAGGCGCGCAGCGCCGGGGGCGGGTTGTCGAGCAGCGCGGCGGTCGGCTGCGGCGGATGCGCCCGGCCCGCCTCGACCAGGATCACCTCGTCGGCGATGCGCCGCGCGTCGGCGGGATCGTGGCTGACCATCAGCAGCGTTGCGCCGGCATCGCGCACCAGCGCGGCGACGAGGTCCAGCATCTCGACCTTCAGCGCCGGGCCGAGCGCCGCGAAGGGCTCGTCCAGCAGCAGCAGCGGCCGGTTCTGCACCAGCACCCGGGCCAGCGCCGCGCGGCTCTGCTGGCCGCCCGAGAGCGCGGCGGGCTTGCGCCCGGCGAGGCCCTCAAGGCCCACCCGCGCGATCGCCTCGGCGACCCGGGCGCGCTCCGCCGCGTCGAGCTTCAGGTCGGGCCGGATCCCCAGCCCGACATTCTGCGCCACGTCCAGATGCGGAAAGAGGTTCCCGTCCTGGAACAGCATCGCCACCGGCCGCGCGCCGGGGGCGGCATCGGTGATGTCGCGCCCCTGCCAGGTGATCCGCCCCGTCTCGACCGGCAGGAACCCGGCGATGCCCTCGATCAGCGTGGACTTGCCGGCGCCCGAGGGGCCGATCACCGCCAGCCGGCGCCCCGGCGCGATCTCGAGGTCGGCCTC
>JAGRMU010000001.1:4166-5215 GCA_020441165.1 Sedimentitalea sp. | reverse complement strand
AGCGCGATCACCCCCAGATCGCCCATCGACAGCGCCGCCCCCAGCCCCGCGGCAAAGCCGATCTGCGGACGCATCCGCGGCAGCAGCACCCGGCGCAGGAAGAGCCGTCCGGTCAGGTTCAGCGACAGTGCAAGTCGGGCATGGCGCGCCAGCACGTCGCGGGCGCGCGGGATCAGGATGGGCAGCGCGAAGGGCAGCGCCATCAGCGCGTTGACCAGCGCGGTGACCGGCAGCGCCAGCGCCCCGGGATCGGTGAGCGGGTTGAGGATCACGAAGAGCCCGGTGCCGATCACCAGCGGCGAGGCGGCCAGGCCCAGCAGGCCGGCCAGTTCGATCGCAGCGGCGCGTCCGAGGGCCACCGCCACCGCCATTGGCAGCGCGATGCCGATCAGCAGCGCGGTGCTCAGCGCCGCCACCCAGAGCGACGTCAGCGCCGCGCGCCCGGCCTCGGCCGGAAGCTGCGCCAGCCCGGGCAGGCCGGCCAGCACGATCGCGGCCAGCGGCAGCAGCAGGAAGGCAGCGGCGAGGGCGATCACGCCCGCATCCTGGATGCGCAGCGCGCGGGTGTTCGCATCCCAGCGCTGCACGGGCCGGTCGAGCCCGCCACCGAGCCCCTCGGCCCCGGCGAAACGCAGCGCCGCCAGGGCGGCGATCCCGGTCAGCGCGATCTGCACACAGCCCAGCGTCGCGGCGCGCCCGAGATCGAAATCGAAGCGGAAAGCCTGGTAGATTGCCAGCTCGATGGTGGTCGCCCGCGGCCCGCCGCCGAGGGTCAACGCTACGGCGAAGCTGGTGAGGCAGATCGCGAAGATCACCGCCAGCACCCCCGGCGCCACCCGCGCCAGCATCGGCCGCTCCAGCAGCCGCCAGATCGCCCCCGGCCCGGCGCCGAGCTGGGCGGCGAGCCGGAAGCGCTCGGCCGGGATCTCCTGCCAGCCCTGCAGGATCAGCCGCGTGGCCAGCGGCAGGTTGAAGAAGACATGGGCCAGCACCACCCCGTGCAGCCCGTAGATGCCGAGCGGCGGCAGGCCGAGCGCGCCCAGGGCCGC
>JAGRMU010000001.1:0-4092 GCA_020441165.1 Sedimentitalea sp. | reverse complement strand
CCAGCAGCACGATCAGCGCCCGGCGGCCCCTGAACCGCCGCCGCGCCAGCGCCCGCGCCACCGGCACCGCCAGCGCCACGCTGAAAGCCGCCGACAGCGCCGCCTGCAACACGGTGAAGCGCACCGCCGCCCAGTCGGAAGGTCCCAGCCCGCGCCCCGGCTCGGCGGCCAGCGCCACCGCCAGCAGCGCGCCGAGGATCAGCGCCGCCACCATCCCGGCGGCGGCGGTGCCCGGCCAGGCGCCTATCGGCTGAGCGCGTCGAGCCATTCGGCCAGGGCCTCGTCCCGAAGCCCGGCCACCTCGCCCACCGGGACCAGCAGAACCTTTTCCGGCGAGAGCGGCAGGCGGAACCCCTCGGGCAGACCGCCCGTCGGATTGACCGCCGGATACATCCAGTTGGTGGTCGGCAGCAGCGCCTGCACCGCGTCCGAGACCATGTAGGCGAGGAACGCCTCCGCCAGCTCCGGCTGATCGCTCGCCGACAGCGTCGCCGCGACCTCGATCTGCGCCAGGTGCCCCTCGTCGAAAATCGCCGCGCGCTTGCTGGCATCCTCCTCGGCGATCAGGTGATAGGCCGGCGAGGTCGTGTAGGAGAGCACCATGTCCGCCTCGCCCTTCAGGAAGAGCCCGTAAGCCTCGGACCAGCCCTTGGTGACGGTGACGATGTTGTCGGCCAGCCCCGCCCAGATCGCCGGCGCCTCGTCGCCATAAGCGGCCTTGACCCAGAGCAGCAGCCCGAGGCCGGGAGTCGAGCTGCGCGGGTCCTGGATGAGAATCTTCAGATCGCTCTCGGCCAGGGCGCGGAAGTTCGACGGCGCCGCCAGCCCCTCCTCGTGGACGAAGGCGAAGAGCCCCCAGTCGTAGGGCAGGAAGGTGTCGTCCTCCCAGCCCATCGGCAGATCGAAGCGGGCCTCGACGCCGTGGGGCGCGAAGAGCCCGGTCTCGGCCGCCGCCGCGATCAGGTTGGTGTCGAGCCCCAGCACCACGTCGGCCGCGCTGCGCGCGCCCTCGAGCTTGAGCCGCGCCAGCAGCGCCGCCCCGTCGCCGGTGCCGACCAGCTTGAGATCGCAGCCACAGGTCTCCTCGAACCCGGCCTCGATGGCCGGACCCGGCCCCCAGTCCGAGACGAAGCTGTCATAGGTGTAGACGGTCAGTTCCGGCGTCTCGGCGAGGGCCGCCGAGGCCCAAAGAACGCCCGCTGTCAGTGCAAGAAGTCGCATCACATCCTCCGACTTGCGGCGACAGGGCAAGGGGTGGCGAGATGTCCAGACCTTCCCTCCGCCAGTGTTACCTGGTTCAGGTTCAACGGGTCTGCGCCTGCGCGCATCTCAGCCAGGGTGAGGCTCCCCGAGGTGCCTCTACATCTAGGGCGCACGCCTCGCGCGCGCAAGGCGAAAGAGCCGGCAATCCCGGCCCGGTGCTGACCGGCCAAGCACGCCCCCCGCGCGCAAGGCGAAAGACCTTGAGACAGGGCCGCCGCGCCGCTAGAGAGCGGGCAAAGGAGCGCGCCCCATGTCCGTCAACAGCTTCGGCCACCTGTTCCGCGTCACCACCTGGGGCGAAAGCCACGGGTCCGCCCTGGGCGCCACGGTCGACGGCTGCCCGCCCGGCGTGGCGGTGGACGAGGCCATGCTCCAGCACTGGCTCGACCGGCGGCGTCCGGGGACCAGCAGGTTCACCACCCAGCGGCGCGAACCCGACCAGGTGCGGATCCTCTCGGGGCTCTACGAGGGGCGCACCACCGGCACCCCGGTGCAGCTGATGATCGAGAACACCGACCAGCGCAGCAAGGATTACGGCGAGATCGCCGACAGGTTCCGCCCGGGCCATGCCGATATCACCTACTGGCAGAAATACGGCATCCGCGATCCGCGCGGCGGCGGGCGCTCCTCGGCGCGCGAGACCGCGGCCCGGGTCGCCGCCGGCGGGCTGGCGCGGGCGGCGCTGGCGGCGCTGGTGCCGGATCTGACGATCACCGGCTACATGGTGCAGATGGGCCCGCACCGCATCGACCGCGCGCGCTTCGATGCCGCCGAGATCGAGCGCAACCCGTTCTGGGTGCCGGACGCGCAGGCGGCCGAGGACTGGGCCGGCTATCTCGACGGCTTGCGCAAGTCCGGCAACTCGGTGGGCGCGGTGGTGGAACTGGTGGCCAGCGGCGTGCCCGCCGGGCTGGGCGCGCCGGTCTATGGCAAGCTCGACACCGACCTGGCAGCGGCAATGATGAGCATCAACGCGGTCAAGGGCGTCGAGATCGGCGAGGGGATGGCGGCGGCGGAGTTGACCGGCGAGGCCAATGCCGACGAGATCTTCATGGGCGATGACGGGCGCCCGGTCTTTTCCAGCAACCACGCGGGGGGCATCCTCGGCGGGATCAGCACCGGCCAGGACGTGGTGGTGCGCTTCGCGGTCAAGCCGACCTCGTCGATCCTCAAGCCGCGCGCCACGATCACGCGCGCGGGCGAGGCGACCGAGATCGTCACCAAGGGGCGTCACGACCCCTGCGTCGGCATTCGCGCGGTGCCGGTGGGCGAGGCGATGATGGCCTGCGTGCTGCTCGATCACCTGCTGCTCGACCGCGGCCAGACCGGGGGCGTGCGCGGGCGGATCGGGCCGGTCTGAAGGCGCGTGCGTCGGGCCGGTGCCTTGCAGGTTTCGCGTTTCGACGGGGGCGGCGGGTTGAAACCCGCCCTACGGGTGATCCGCCGGGTCTTGCGTCTGCGCGGTCGGGCGGCGGGTTGAAACCCGCCCTACCCGTTCTTCGGCTGCGGGGGCATGTCTCACGGGGCCGGCTGGAGCGATCGGCGATAGGCGCTTGGCGGCACACCGGCGACGCGCCGGAAGGCGCGGGTGAAGTGCGAGGGGTTCTCGTAGCCGGTGGCGAAGGCGACATCCGCGACCTGCAGATCGGCTCGCGCCAGCATCTCGCAGGCCACCTGGTAGCGCGCCTCGGCGTCCAGCTGCGCGAAGCTCAGGTCCAGCGCCGCCAGGTGCCGCTGCAGCGAGCGTTCGCTGGTGCCCAGGATCTCGGCAAGCTCGGCGACGCGCAGCGGGCGGTCGCGCAGGTAGGTCTTGACGATCTCCCGGATCATCGCGGCCGCCGCCAGGCCCGCCTCCCCGCGAAGGCTCGCCAGGCCCTCGCCGGAGGACACGTCCGGATCGACCGGACAGGGGTGCCCCAGCACCGCGCAGGGCACCACGACGCTGGTATGCGCCGCGCCCATCAGGAAGCGTGTGTCCGGATAGGCCTGCCGCGCGGCGACGGGCGGGGCGCGTCCCGAGACGAAGGTGATTTCCGCGGGCCGCCAGGCCGGGCCGGCGACGCTGCGGACGATCGAGACGATCGCCTGTATCCGCCGACCGGCTACAAGCAGACCGACGCGCGCACCTCGTTCTTCTATGCCGCCACCGGCATCACCCCGGCGATGGCGATGCGCCTGACCGACATCGGCTCGCAGTATCTCTTCGGCACCAAGGACGGCAACGGCGACTGGTTCGACGGGGCGAAGACCTACAAGGTGGTGCTGCCCAAGGGCATCCCGGCAAAGGCGTTCTGGTCCTTCACGCTCTACGACAACCAGACCCGCTCGATGCTGAAGACGCCGCAGAAATACCCGCGCGCGGGCTCGCAGGCCTATCCCTCGCCGGCGGCCGAAGTGGCCGAGGACGGCTCGACCACCATCTGGTTCGCGCCCGAGCAGCCCGAGGGCGTGGCGCGTGGCATCTGGATCCAGACCGACCCCGAGAAGGGCTGGGTCGCGCTGATGCGCCTCTACAGCCCGACGCCGGCCTTCTTCGACACGTCCTGGCAGCCGAGTGAGGTGATGCCGGTACAGTAGCGCGCAATCCGGTCGCCGGGACTTGACCCGGCGGCGCCGAACCGGTTTGGCTGTTGCCAGCCGAGGGCAAGCCACGCATCGATCCCGGCCCGGTTCCTACAGGAGTGCCCCTATGCCACGCTTTCGCTCTCTCTCAGCATTTTTCCTCGCCGTCGCGCCCGCGCTTGCGACCGCGCAGGACGCCACATCCGACAAAAGCGTCGATCTGGCGGAGAAGCTGTCGAACCCGGTGGCCGATCTGATCAGTGTGCC
>JAGRMU010000065.1 GCA_020441165.1 Sedimentitalea sp. | reverse complement strand
GTTGGCCTGCGATTTCATCATCGCCGCCGACAGCGCCAAGTTCGGCCAGCCCTAGATCAACCTGGGCGTCATCGCGGGGATCGGCGGCACCCAGCGCCTCACCCGGTTCGTCGGCAAGTCCAAGTCGATGGACATGAACCTGACCGGGCGCTTCATGACCGCCGAGGAGGCCGAACGCTGCGGCCTGGTCAGCCGCGTGGTGCCGGCCAAGAAGCTGATGGAAGAGGCGATGGGCGCCGCCCAGAAGATCGCCGAGAAGTCGCAGCTGTCGGTGATGGCGGCCAAGGAGGCGGTCAACCGCAGCTACGAGACGACGCTGGCCGAGGGTATCCTGCTCGAGCGCCGGCTCTTCCACTCGATGTTCGCCACCGAGGACCAGAAGGAGGGCATGTCCGCCTTCCTGGAAAAGCGCACCGCCCAGTTCCGCGACAAGTAACGCGACCGCGTTTGGGGTGACCGACGGCGCGCCAGCGCCTTTGATGCGCGGTGCGCCCAGAGCAGCCTATTTGACATTTGCAAAGCCCCGCCGGGTTCTCTATAGGCTCCGTCCATACATGCGCGTGCGGCCCGCTCTGGCTCGAATCATCCAGATGACCCTGGTCGGATCGTGAGTTTCGCCGCGCCCGTGAACCCGAAACGAACAAGAGAGAAGGTCCTGGACCATGGCCAACACGCCGCAATCGAAAAAGCGCGCCCGTCAGAACGAATCCCGCTTCGCCGTCAACAAGGCCCGGCGCTCGCGCATCCGCACCTACCTGCGCAAGGTCGAGGAGGCGATTGCCTCGGGCGACCAGGAAGCCGCCGCCGCCGCCCTGCGCGCCGCCCAGCCGGAACTGATGCGCGGCGTCTCCAAGGGCGTCTTTCACAAGAACACCGCATCGCGGAAAATGTCGCGCCTGTCCTCGCGGGTCAAGGCGCTGGGCCAGCCGCAGGCCTGAGCCTGCACCCGCCCGGAACCCTCGTCAGGGGGCGGGCGATTCCCCGTTCTGGATCAAAGGCGTTGCCGCGGCAACGCCTTTTTTCGATTCTCCAGCGCCGCGACTTCAATCTGTGGTTGTGCCGCCACCGAAAGAGATTCTTTCTGGCGAAACCCCGAGTCAATACCAGAGTTTGATTGCCGCCTGCGTCCGGCTCTTGCTACCACTGTGTCAGCGATTCACTTCGCTGGGGGGACAGGCTGCCACCGCTCCACCAAGACACAACCTTAGGTAGAGCGGTTTCAATTGTCGATCCGAACGGAGCTGCACCCGTTTGCTCGACCTGCCGATCGATCGACACCCGTCGTAGACCGGCCCTGTCATGACATGAGAGTGTGACGATTACGTGTCGGAAGATCCGCGTCCAACGAAACGCGCATTCTTCCGGGGCTGATCGGAGCCGAAGGCGTGCCCATTCCGGCACGTGACTGAACTCCGGTCCGCCGTGTCGGTCCGCCGCTGTCATCCCGCGACGTGGATCCCGCCGGGCATTTCGCCCGGAACAACTTGGGGCAGGCCGCAAGGCCTGGAAAGCGGGATGCATGAGGCAAGCATGACACAGGAAAAATGGGGTCAACTCAGAAAGAAGCTGCTGAAGACCGTCGGGCAGAACAACTATACGACCTGGATCGAACCGCTGGAATTCGCCCGTCTGCAGGACGGCGTGGCGATGTTCAACGTGCCGACCAACTTCATGGGCAATTACGTCAGCCAGAATTTCGCCGACCTGATCCTCTATGAACTCAACACCGCCGGCGCGAAGGTTCAGCGCATCGCCTTCCAGGTGGCGGCGAACACCCCGGCCCGGCCGACGCGGCGCCCGGTCGCGGTCAAGGCGACCGAGCCGCCCGAGCCGGAACCGCCCGCCGACACCGCCGGCGCCCTGCAGGCCGCGCCGCTCGATCCGCGCTTCACCTTCGACAGTTTCGTGGTCGGCAAGCCGAACGAGCTGGCCCATGCCGCCGCGCGCCGGGTCAGCGAGGGCGGGCCGGTCACCTTCAACCCGCTGGTGCTCTATGGCGGGGTCGGGCTGGGCAAGACCCACCTGATGCACGCCATCGCCTGGGAGCTGAAGGCGCGCAAGCCCGAGTTGAACGTGCTCTACCTGTCGGCCGAGCAATTCATGTACCGCTTCGTCCAGGCCCTGCGCGAGCGCCGGATGATGGATTTCAAGCACCTCTTCCGCTCGGTCGACGTGCTGATGGTCGACGACGTGCAGTTCATCGCCGGCAAGGACAGCACGCAGGAGGAGTTCTTCCACACCTTCAACGCGCTGGTCGACCAGAACAAGCAGATCATCATCTCCGCCGACCGCGCCCCGGGCGAGATCAAGGATCTCGAGGAGCGGGTCAAGTCGCGCCTGCAATGCGGGCTGGTGGTCGACCTGCACCCCACCGATTACGAGCTGCGCCTCGGCATCCTGCAAACCAAGGTGCAGCAGCATCGCGCCACCTATCCCGACCTGAAGATCGCGACCGGGGTCCTGGAGTTCCTGGCGCAGCGCATCTCGACCAACGTGCGGGTGCTGGAAGGCGCGCTGACCCGTCTGTTCGCCTTCGCCTCGCTGGTCGGGCGCGAGATCGACATGGATCTGACCCAGGACTGCCTGGCCGACGTGCTGCGCGCCTCGGAACGCAAGATCACCGTCGAGGAAATCCAGCGCCG
>JAGRMU010000411.1 GCA_020441165.1 Sedimentitalea sp. | reverse complement strand
ACGGCTCATGCGCTGGCCTCCGTGCGACCCATGATTTCCTCTTCCATGTCCCAGATCATGCCGAGGATCTCCTCGCGCTTGATCGCGAAATCGGGGTGTTTCTTGACCTGGCGCAGGTCCTGCCCGACGCCCAGATCGGCGAAGGGCAGACGGTATTCGCGGTGGATCCGCCCCGGGCGCGGCGCCATCACCAGAAGCCGCTCGCCCAGCAGCAGCGCCTCCTCGACCGAATGGGTGATCAGGATGATGGTCTTGCCGGTCTCCTTCCAGAGCTTCAGAACCAGGCTCTGCATCTTCTCGCGGGTCAGCGCGTCGAGCGCGCCCAGGGGTTCGTCCATCAGGATCACGTCCGGGTCATTGGCCAGGCACCGGGCCAGCGCCACCCGCTGCTGCATCCCGCCCGACAGCTCGTAGACCGCCTTTTCCTTGAAATCGCGCAGGCCGACCACGTCGAGCAGGTGATCGACGGTCTCGGCCATGTCCAGCTTCGGCATGCCCTTCATCCGCGGCCCGAAGCCGACATTCTCGCGCACGCTCATCCACTCGAAGAGCGCGCCCTGCTGGAACACCATGCCGCGCTCGGCGGCGGGTCCCTTGACCGCGTGCCCGTTCAGCACGATGCGCCCCTCGGTCGGCGCCAGGAAGCCGGCGACGATGTTCAGGAGCGTGGTCTTGCCGCAGCCCGAGGGGCCGAGCACGCTCAGCAGCTCGCCCTCGTTCAGATGCAGCGAGACGTCCTTGAGCGCCTGCACCGAGCCTCCGTTCGGAAGATCGAAGCGCATGGAGATATTCTCGATCGCCAGTCCCGACATGGCCCTCTTTCGCTTGTCCTCGGGGGAGGTTCCGCCGCGCCGCCGGGCGGCGGGGCAGCCTGCGCGCCAGCCCGGCCCCGCGCGCGGGACCGGGCCGGCGGGGGCTCACATGTTGCCGGCGGCGGTCAGCGGGCCGGTATTGACCGCGTTGTCATAGCTGTCGAGCGCCGAATCGATGCTGCCCGCCTGCACGAAGACATCCGCGACGCCCTTCATGAAGGTCTGCGCGCCGCCGCCCAGCCATTTTTCGGACAGCTGCTCCTCGATGCTCGGGAAGGTGAAGGTGGCCATGAAATCGCGCGTCGCCTGCTCGTCCATGCCCGAATCCTTGGCGATCACCGGCAGCATCTCGTCGGTATGCTCGCCGGAGTTCCACATCGCGTTGGCATCGGCGGTGACCTTCAGGAACTTCGCCACCAGATCGCCGTTCTCGGCCACGAAACCGGCCGGCCCGCTGGTCACGTCGAAGACCAGGATCCCCAGCGCTTCCTTCTCGGCCCCGGTCAGCAGCACGTTGCCGTGCTCCTTCATCCGGGTCAGGCCGCCCCCATAGCCGCAGGCCATGTCCACCGCGCCCTGGGCGATCGCCGCGGCGCCGTCGGGCGGCGACATGTCGACGATCTCCATGGTCGAGATGTCGACCCCGAAATGGTTCATCTGGTTGAGGAAACCGTAATGCGCCGCGGTGCCCAGCGGCACGGCGACCTTCTTGCCTTCCAGCTCCTTGGCGCTGTCCTTGTCGATCTCCAGATCGGCGCGCACCACGCAGTTGTCGTTCTCGGAATAGGACACCGCAACATCGAGGATCTGCAGGTCCTGCCCGGCGCTGGTGGCCACCACGAAGGGCGGCACGCCCTGGCTGACGCTCAGCTGCACATCGCCCGAGGCCATCGCGGCGCTCATCGCGGTGCCGGTGTCGAAGCTGACCCAGTTCACCTTGACGCCCATCTGCTCGTCATAGGTGCCGTTGACCTTGGCATACTGGAACGGCATCGGCCATTCGAGGAAATAGGCCACGGTGATCTCGTCCAGCGCCAGAGCCGCCTGCGCGCTGGTCATCACCGCGAGACCCGCCACGGCCCCCATCAGCTTGCGTTTCACGTTCATTCTGTTCTCCCTTGTTGGCTGCCGGCCTTCGCGCGGCTTCTTGTCTGGTCGGGCGGTCGACCGCCTCTGCATGTTTCGCCGAGCGCCGCGACGCCGCCGCGGGCTCATCCCCGATCCGACCCGAAAACCCGCCGCCGATCAATGTTTTTTCTG
>JAGRMU010000410.1 GCA_020441165.1 Sedimentitalea sp. | reverse complement strand
CGCCGAAGGCGACGGTGGTTTCGGCGCCGAGGAACAGCGAGCCATAGGCGGTGAGGCGCGCCCGCCACCAGCCCGGATCGGCGGCCTGCACGTGCAGGTGTTCGGGCGCGAAGCGGTCGGCGGTGGCGGCCATCTCCTCGCGATCCGCGCAAAGCAGCACCTCGCCAAGCGCGGTCCAGGCGGCGCGCGCCTGGCTCCGGTTGGGCTCGGGCAGTTCGGCGATGCAGGCGGGCATCAGCTCGAGCACCGCGCGGGCCAGGGCGGCATCGTCGGTGACCAGCCAGACCGGGGAATTCGCCCCGTGCTCGGCCTGCCCGGTCAGATCCCAGGCGACGGTGAACGGATCGGCCGTGGCATCGGCCAGCACCATCGAATCGGTCGGGCCGGCGAACATGTCGATGCCGACCG
This sequence comes from Sedimentitalea sp., assembly GCA_020441165.1. Lineage (GTDB taxonomy): Bacteria > Pseudomonadota > Alphaproteobacteria > Rhodobacterales > Rhodobacteraceae > JAGRMU01. The sequence continues at coordinate 2,817 of JAGRMU010000410.1, read as the reverse complement.
GGCCGAAGAGCTGGCGCTTGGCCTCGGCGACGAAGGCATTGCCGGGGCCGACCAGGATATCGGCGGGCGGGGCGCCGAACAGCCCCTGCGCCATCGCCGCCAGCGCCTGCACCCCGCCGAGCGCCAGCACCCGGTCCGCGCCGGCCAGGTGCATCGCGTAGAGGATCGCCGGATGGATGCCTTGCCCGCCGCGCCCCGGCGGGCTGCAGGCGGTGACGTGGCCGACCCCCGCCGCGCGCGCCGTGGTGATGGTCATCAGCGCCGAGGCGACATGCGCATAGCGCCCGCCGGGTACATAGCAGCCGGCGGCGGACAGCGGGATGTGGCGCTGGCCGGCGACCAGGCCGGGACGCAGTTCGATCTCGAAATCGCGGGCGCTCTCGCGTTGCGCCAGGGCGAAGGCGCGAATGTTGTCATGGGCATAGCCGATGGCGGCGCGCAGATCCTCGGGCACCTGTGCGGCGGCGGCGGCGACCTGATCGGGCGGCACTTCGATCGCCCCGGTCCAGCCGTCCAGCACTTCGGCGTAATGGCGGACCGCCACCTCGCCTTCCGCGCGCAGCCGCGCCAGCATGATCTGCACGATATCGGCGGTATCGGCCTCGGTGCCATGGGGCAGGCCCGTGGAGGGTTTCAGGATTTCGGGCATGGGCACTCCTGGGGGTATGACGGGCCTTGACCCGAACCGGACGGAGTTTCACAAAAGGTGAAACTGCCGGGGGTCGGGGCATGCTGATGAAGGGGCTGAGCCTGCGCGGGCTGGAAGTGTTCGAGGCGCTGGCCGACAGCGGATCGGTGGCCCAGGCGGCCGAGATGACCGGCCTCAGCCAACCGGCGGTCAGCCAGCAGGTGCGCAACCTGGAAAAGGCGCTGGGGGCCGAGCTGATCGATCACGCCCGGCGACCGATGCGTCTGACCCCGGCCGGGCGCGGATTCCTGGCGCGGACGCGGGCGGTGCTCTCCGAACTGCGCCTGGCGCAGAGCGAGTTGACGGTGATGGATCTGACCCATCTGAGCACGCTCAGCATCGGGCTGATCGACGATTTCGACAACGACCTGACGCCGCGGCTGGTCACCATCCTCGCCGACAGCCTGACCCGTTGCCGGTTCAAGCTGATCACCGCGCCGAGCCACGAGATCAGCGTCGCCATGCAGGCGCGCGAGCTGCACATTGCGGTCGCGGCCAGCACCGGCGAGATGCTTCCCGGCGTGCTGGAATACCCGCTGGCGCGCGATCCCTTCATCCTGGTGGCGCCGCGCGGCCTGATCGCGGACGCCTCCGACCTCCTCGCCGGCCTCGGCGGACTTCCCCTGCTGCGCTATGACCGCGAGCAACTGATCGGGCGCCAGATCGAGGCGCATCTCGCACGCCAGAAGCTGGATTTCGAGGAGCGGTTCGAGATCGGCAGCCATCTGGCGCTGATGGCGATGGTGGCGCGCCGGATCGGCTGGGCGGTGACCACGCCGCTGGGTTACATGCGTGCGGTGCGGTTCCATGACGACATCGAGGCCTACCCGCTGCCCTTCGGGGCCTTCGTACGGACGATCTCGCTGTTTGCCGCCGCCGACTGGGCCGACCGGGTGCCGCGCGACGTGGCCCGCACCATGCGGCACCTGGTCCAGACCCAGATGATCGATCCGGCGACCGCGCGCCTGCCCTGGCTCAGCGGCGAGTTGCGGGTGATCGAGGACTAGACGCGCCGTTGCGGGCGGCGTTGCATCGTGTGAAGGGCGGGCGGCAAGGGGCATCGGAAGGGGCGGGTCCGGCGGGTCGCGCGCATCAGGGGCCGCGCCGGGTTGAGGCGCAAGAGGGCGCATCGGAGATTTCGCATCATCAGCCCGCAGTTTCGGATTTGCTTAAATCCGGGCCGCGGGATGGGCGCAGAGCGGTACGGTCCCCCGGTGCCGGCCGCGACTTTGATCTGGTCCCCACGCCCGCGGAGCGTCAGACTGGACCGGAACCACGGGCGGGCGGAGCCATGGACAAGATCGTGATTCTGACCGGGGCCGGGATCTCGGCCGAAAGCGGGCTCGGCACCTTCCGGGACGCGGGCGGGATCTGGACGCAGCACCGGCTCGAGGACGTGGCCACGCCGGAGGGCTTCGCCCGCGACCCGGCGCTGGTGCACGGCTTCTACAATGCGCGCCGCGCCCAGGCCGCCCGGGCGCGTCCCAATGCCGCCCACCGCGCGCTGGCGCGGCTGCAGGCGGGCTGGCGGGGCGAGGTGGTGATCGTCACCCAGAACGTCGATGCGCTGCACGAGGCCGGCGGCGCGACCGGCGTGCTGCACATGCACGGGATGCTGTCCGGGGCGCTCTGCGCGGCGTGCGATCACCGCTGGCCGGCGCCGATGGAGATGTTTCCCGGCACCCCCTGCCCGGCCTGCGGCGCGCTCCGCGCCCGGCCGGACGTGGTCTGGTTCGGCGAAATGCCGCGCCACATGGACGCGATCATGGACCATCTCGACAGCGCCGGCCTCTTCGTGGCGATCGGCACCTCGGGGCAGGTCTGGCCCGCCGCCGGGTTCGTTCGCGATGCCGCCGCCGGCGGCGCGCGCACGCTCGAGTTGAATCTCGCACACTCCGAGATCAGCGATGCCTTCGACGAAACCCGCGAAGGGCCCGCCTCGCGGCTGGTGCCCGCCTGGGTCGACGAAATGCTCGGCAGCTGAGAGGGGGCCCGGGGCCGGACCCGTCAGGACCGGCCCGCGCCCGGCCGACGGCTGCAGCGCAGCCCGAGGCCGGGCGCCCCCCCGTTCCGGGTCAGTTGTGCTTCATGCCCGTGCCCGGGGCCCGCTCCAGATCCACCGGCATCTC
>JAGRMU010000409.1 GCA_020441165.1 Sedimentitalea sp. | reverse complement strand
TTCGAGGCGCAGGATGCCGGCGCCGATTACGCCGTGCTGCTGGATGCCGAGGGAAACGTCACCGAAGGCGCGGGGTTCAACGTCATGTGCGTCCGCGACGGCAAGGTCGTCTCACCGGCGCGCGGCGCGCTGGAAGGCATCACGCGCGCCTCGGTCTTCGAGCTGTGCGACGAGATGGGCGTCCCCCACGAGGTCCGCGACATCCCGGCCGCAGAGTTCCGCGCAGCGGACGAGATCTTCACCTGCACCACGGCGGGCGGCATCATGCCGGTCTCGCGGATCGACGGCCGCAGGATGAACAACGATGCGCCGGGACCGATCTCCACACGGCTCTGCGATCGCTTCTGGACGAAGCGCGCGGAAGGTTGGCACGCCACGCCGGTGGACTATTCCGCAGCTTAAATGCGCCATCGCTCGCCAATCAGCGCCAGACTCGGCTTCCGGTATTCGTGTTCGAACGCGGCGTCGTCGCCGGCGGCGTCCCCGTGTTCGAACGGCACCGGGAAAGCCCGACGATCGAGAAAGTCTCAATCGGCGTGGCGTTTCTCGAAGTCCCAGATCTCTTCGAACCCCATGAGGCGCGAGAAGGCGTCGAACGGGTAGAGCCGGCCCTCGGCGCCCGCCGTGGATCCCTGCGCCGCGATGGTTCCATAGATATCGCGCAGGGCCGCCGCCGCGGCAAGAAACCCCGAGGCCGGGAATATCGCCAGCGAGAAGCCGAGTTCCTCCAGCTGGCCCCGCGTCAGGATCGGCGTTCGGCCGCCCTCGACCATGTTGGCGACCAGCGGCTTGTCGAAGCTTCGCCCGATCCGGGCCATTTCCTCCTCGGATTCGGGCGACTCCAGAAACAGCACGTCGGCGCCCGCCTTGTCGTAGGCCTCGATCCGGCGCAGCGCCTCGTCGATGCCATGCGTGGTGCGGGCGTCGGTGCGCGCGACGATCAGGAACTCGTCGCTGTCGCGGGTCTCTATGGCGACACGGATCTTCCGGACCATGTCATCCCTGTCGATCACCCGGCGTCCCGGGGTGTGCCCGCATTTCTTCGGCACTTCCTGGTCCTCGATCTGGATGCCCGCGACGCCCGCGCGTTCATAGCCGCGCACCGTGTGCTGCACGTTCAGCAATCCGCCATAGCCGGTGTCACCGTCGGCGATCAGGGCCGTCCTGCAGCCCTGCGCGATGGTGCCCGCGCGCCCGACCATGTCGGTATAGGTGGCGAGCCCGGCGTCCGGCAGGCCCAGATGCGAGGCGACGGCTCCATAGCCGGTCATGTAGAGCGCATCGAACCCCAAGCCGTCGGCGATCTTCGCCGAGATCATGTCGAAAACGCCGGGCGCGGACACGAGGCCCGGTTCGTTGAGACGGGTCTTCAGCGTGGTCATGGCACCCCTCTTCGGAAGGCGGATGTCTCGGGACGGGCGCGCAGCCCGGTCCCGTCTGACCGGCACAGTAGCGCCTGAAGCCGTCGGAGCAAGACACAACCTGCGCCCTCTCAAACGCACAAAAAGCACGCCGCTGGTTGACCGGGCGCAGGAAATTTCCCACTGTTTGCCGCGAAGCGATGGTCGCAACCCGTGTTTCAACGCGCGCATGCGCCCGCTTTCAAGACATGGCAGAACAGGGAGTGGAAAGATGATGAAATCCGTTGTTTCGACGGCGATGGCCGTTGCGCTGAGCCTGGCAATGGCGGCCCCGGCCGCCGCCGAGCGGTCGCTGCGCCTGTCGCTTCAGGTGGCGACCAACCATCCCGTCGGCGAGAACATCGTCTTTTTCGCGGACCGACTCAAGGAGATCTCGGGCGGGGAAATGAGTGTCGAGCTCTTCGACTCGGCGCAACTCTACAAGGGCAGCGAGATTCCGCAGGCGGTCAGTTCCGGGGCGATCGACATGGGCCTTGTGCTGATCGACGAATTCGCCGGAACCATCCCGGCCGTCGGCCTCTTCAGCGTCGCGTTCATGTTCCCCGACTACGATGTGCTGGCCAGGGCGGCCGGCCCCGAAAGCGAGGTGCGGCAGTCGATCGACCAGATGATCCTCGAGACCGGTGCGCGCGTCGTCTGGTGGCAAGACTACGGGCCGGTCCAGCTTCTGTCCAAGGGCGAGCCGGTGATCGCGCCCGCGGACATGAAGGACAAGAAGGTGCGCGTGCTCGGCAAGCCCTCGGGTGATTTCATCGAGGCGGTCGGCGGCGTGCCGGTCAAGATCGGCGGGTCCGAACAGTTCATGGCCTACCAGCGCGGCACGGTCGACATCGGCATGACCGGGACCACCGCGATCAAGTCGCGCAAGCTGCACGAGGTGATGGACAACGTCACCATCACCAACCACGCGCAGACCGAGTTCCTGATCGTGATGAACGAAGCCGTCTGGCAGGACATGTCCGACCAGGAGAAAGCCTGGATGACCGAGGCCGCCCGTGAAGCCGAGATGAAGATGCGCGAGGAAACCAAGGCGACCAACCTCGCCGCGCAGGAGTATCTCGCGAGCGAGACGGACATGAAGGTGGTCACCCTGAGCGACGAACAGATCGATGCCTGGCGCCAGGCATCCGCGCCGGCGATCGACGCCTATATCGAAAGCGCGGGCGACGCCGGGCGCGAACTGGTCGACAGCGTCAAGAAACTCTACTGACGGCCGCCGGCGTGGGCGAACCAGGAACACCCGATGGCGCGGAGAGACCCGCGCCATTGCCGCGTCTGTGGCGCGCGATCGACCGCGTCAGCGATACCAGCGCCATCCTGAGTGACGTCATGGTGGTGGTGATCGCCGCGATGCTTTTCGTCGAGGTCATCCTGCGCTACGGGCTGAACATGCCGACGATCTGGACCCAGGATGTCGCCGTCGCATTGCAACTGTGGTTCACCTATCTCGCCATGGCGCATGCCCTGCGGCACCGCGAGATGATCCGCATCACCGCCATCGCCGGGATGCTCGGACCGAATGGGCGCCGCGCGGTCGAGGCGTTCTCGCTTCTGGTCGTGCTCGCGTTCAGCCTCATGGCGGTCTGGTTCGCGACCGACATCATGATGGATTCGATCCGGCTGGGGCGGCGACAGCCAACCATGCTGGAAATGCCGAACTGGATCTCGGAACTGCCGGTCATCATCGGTTTCGCGCTGCTGGCGCTTCAGGCGCTCGGCGATCTGATCCGTATCCCCTATCGGCCTGCGCCCGAGTTTTCGGCTGCGCCCGAGGCCGAACTCGACACCGAAAGCGCCGCATGACGCTTGTCCTCGTCGTCGCCTGCCTGCTGGTCCTGCTGTTCAGCGGGCTTCCGGTCGCCTTCTCGCTCGCCGGCCTCGGCACCATGATGCTCCTCCTGAAGGGCCTGCCGCTGATCATGGTGGCGCAGAACCTGCACGGGGCGCTGGACAATTTCATCCTGCTGTCGGTGCCGCTGTTCCTGCTGATGTCCAACATCCTGCTCAAGGGCGGGGTCGGGCGCGACCTCTTCGACGCCATCCAGAGCTGGGTCGGCCACTGGCCCGCCGGGGTCGGGATCGCCGCGCTGTTCTCCTGCGGCATCTTCTCGGCGATCTCGGGAAGCTCCGTCGCCACGGCGGCGACGGTGGGCACCGTCGCCATCCCCGAAATGACGCGCCGGGGCTACTCGCGCCCCTTCACGCTGGGCCTTCTCGCGGCGGGCGGAACGCTCGGCATCCTCATTCCGCCGTCGATCCCGCTGATCGTCTATGGCGTCATCACCGAGCAGAGCATCGGCAAGCTGTTCCTGGCCGGGATCGGGCCGGGGCTGCTCCTGCTCGGGCTGTTCAGCCTCTACGCGATCGTGCATTCGGTCTTCACCTCCGCGCACACGCCATCGCCCAAGGCCGGTTGGGCGCATCGCCGGCGCAGTTCCGTCCGCGCGCTGCCGTCGGTCCTGCTGGGCTCGATCATGATCGCCGGGATCTATTCCGGCGCCTTCACGCCGACCGAAGCCTCGGCGATCGGGGCGGTCCTGGCGCTGCTCATCGTGATCTTTCCGCTGCGCACGTTTTCTTGGGCGATGTTCGCGGACGCCGTGCGCCACACCGTCACAACCACGGTCGTCCTGTTCCTCGTCGTGATCGGCGCCAAGATCTTCGGCAAGGCGGTCACGCTCTACCAGGTTCCGATGCAGGTGTCGCAGCTGGTCGACACCCATGTCAGCAGCGAATGGGTGTTCCTGCTGATCGTGGTCGCGATCCTGCTGTTCATCGGTCTCTTCCTCGAAAGCCTGTCGATGCTGCTGATCATGGTGCCGGTGCTGCTGCCGACCGTGCTGAGCCTCGGGATCGACGTGATCTGGTTCGGTATCTTCTTCGTCATCCTGATCGAGATCGCGCTGATCACGCCGCCCGTCGGGCTCAACCTCTTCGTGATTCAAGCCGTGGCGCGAAGCCAGCTGTCGGTCGTTGTCCGCGGCGTGACCCCGTTGGTCGGCCTGATGCTGCTCAGCGTCTTCATCATCTGGCTGTTTCCGACGATCGTGACCTTTCTGCCCAACCTCTGAAGCGTGAGAGTCCGCGCCGCCTCGGCCCCCTTTGCGCGTCGCGGTTAACCGGATCTTTACCGCGCCTGCACATCCTCGGCCCATGCAGAACGGCCATTCCTTCCGCGAGGCGCCGGCCTCGCTCTTCGACAGCGACGAAGCGCCGGCGATGCCCATCGCAGCGGGGCGGCTGCCCTCCTATATCGCCGATCACCGCGCCCGTTTGCGCGCCCGGTTCGTCGAGGGCGGCGCGGCGGCGATGCCCGACTACGAGCTGCTGGAGCTGGTGCTCTTCCGCGCCATCCCGCGCCGCGACGTCAAGCCGCTGGCGCGCGCCCTGCTGGAGCGCTTCGGCGATTTCAACCGGGTGCTGACCGCGCCGCGCGAGCGGCTTGCCGCCACCCCCGGGGTCGGCGACGCGGTGATCACCGAGCTGAAGATCGTCGAGGCCGCCGCGCATCGCATGGCCCGCGCCCGGGTGATGAAGCGCCACGTGATCTCGAGCTGGGACGCGATCCTGGACTATTGCCATACCACCATGTCGCATCGCGAGACCGAGCAGTTCCGGGTGCTCTACCTCGACCGCAAGAACACGCTGATCGCCGACGAGGAGCAGGCCAGGGGCACCGTCGATCACGTCCCGGTCTATCCCCGCGAGGTCGCCAAACGGGCGCTTGAACTGAACGCCTCGGCGCTGATCCTGGTGCACAACCACCCTTCAGGGGATCCGACGCCCTCGCCATCGGACATCGACATGACCGCCCGGGTTCAGGC
>JAGRMU010000408.1:981-3870 GCA_020441165.1 Sedimentitalea sp. | reverse complement strand
CGCTCAGGTGGCGGATCTCCTGGATGCGGTCCTTATTCAGCAGGTTGATCTGCCGCTGCAGCATCGGGATCAGCCAGGCCTGCAGCGGGATCAGCGCGATCGAGGCCAGCCCGAACCAGACGCTCTGCACGAAGAGGAAGCTGACGATGGTCATCATCTGGCCGAACTGGAACACCGGCTGGGCCAGCGCATCGCCCATCAGCCCGCCCATCGGCTCGGCCTCGGAGGTCACCATCGAGACCAGCTCGCCCTGGCTGGTGGTGCGGAAATAGGGGGCCGGAAAGCGCAGCATCCGGCTGATCATCTGGTAGCGCAGGCGCCGCAGGAGGCGTTCGGACAGCACCCCCTTCATGGTGTTGATCCGCATCTTCATCGCGCCGCTGGCGATCACCGCCGCCAGGAACGCGAGGCAGAGGACGACGAGATACTGCACCTGGCTGATCTCGGCGCCGAAAATCTCGATGCGCTCGGAGGTGGCGCCGATCGCGTCGTTGATGATCCGCTTGGGCAGCTCCAGCGAGGCGTAGAGCAACGGAAACGACAGCACCGTCAGCGCCAGCAGGACGAATTGCTGGCGCTTGGAATACTTCCAGATGAAGGAAAACAGGGTGGGTTCCATACCCGGTCCTCGGCGCTTCGGGTTTGGAGGGCAGGCGCGCGGCGCCGCGTGCCGTCCCGGATGGCTGACGGTACGCACTGGCCGGGGCGAATACAAGCATGGCGGGCGCGCCGCGCAGCCCTTGGCTCTTGTGCCTTTTCGGGCGCGCGGCTATTGCCAGAGCAGTGCCAATCCAGGGAGGTCCGCCATGCTCAAGCGCCCATTCGACAAGTCCCGCTTGCCCAGCCGTCACGTCACCGAAGGCCCCGAGCGCGCGCCGCATCGGTCCTATTACTACGCGATGGGCATGACCGAGGAGGAGATCCACCAGCCGCTGGTGGGGGTCGCGACCTGCTGGAACGAGGCCGCGCCCTGCAACATCGCGCTGAACCGGCAGGCGCAGGCGGTCAAGATGGGCGTCAAGGCGGCCTGTGGCACCCCGCGCGAATTCACCACCATCACCGTCACCGACGGCATCGCCATGGGCCACGAGGGCATGCGCTCGTCCCTGGCCAGCCGCGAGGCGATCGCGGATTCGGTCGAGCTGACCATGCGCGGCCATTGCTATGACGCGCTGGTCGGGCTGGCGGGCTGCGACAAGTCGCTGCCGGGGATGATGATGGCGATGGTGCGCCTGAACACCCCCTCGGTGTTCATCTACGGCGGCTCGATCCTGCCCGGCAAGGCGCCGATGCTCGACGAGATCCCCGAGGATTTCCGGACCCGCGATCTGACCGTGCAGGACATGTTCGAGGCGGTGGGTCGCAACCAGAACGGCACCATGTCCGACGCCGCGCTCGACATTCTCGAGCGCGTGGCCTGCCCCAGCGCCGGGGCCTGCGGCGGCCAGTTCACCGCCAACACCATGGCCTGCGTCTCCGAGGCGATCGGTCTGGCGCTGATGAACAGCTCGGGCATGCCCGCCCCCTACGAGAGCCGCGACCAGTATGCCGAGGCTTCGGGCCGGGCGGTGATGGACCTGCTGGAGCGCAACATCCGCCCCCGCGACGTGGTCACCCGCAAGTCGCTGGAGAACGCCGCCCGGGTGGTCGCCTGCACCGGCGGGTCGACCAATGCCGGGCTGCACCTGCCGGCCATCGCCCACGAGGCCGGGATCGACTTCTTCTTGGAGGACGTCTGCGAGATCTTCCGCGAAACGCCCTATTTCGTCGATCTCAAGCCCGGCGGGCAGTTCGTCGCCAAGGATCTCTTCGATGCCGGCGGCATCCCGGTGGTGATGAAGGAGTTGCGCAAGGCCGGCCTGATCCACGAGGATTGCATGACCGCAACCGGACGCAGCATCGGCGAGGAACTGGACCGCATCGACCGCGAGGCGGACGGGCGGGTGATCCACCCCATCGCCAAGCCGCTGACCAAGACCGGCGGGGTGGTCGGGCTGAAGGGCAACCTCGCGCCGGAAGGGGCCATCGTGAAGGTCGCCGGGATGACTGCCGAGGAACAGGTGTTCACCGGCCCGGCGCGGGTCTTCGAATGCGAGGAGGACGCCTTTGCGGCGGTCAAGGCGCGCAGCTACAAGGAGGGCGAGGTGATCGTCATCCGCAACGAGGGCCCCTCGGGCGGGCCGGGCATGCGCGAAATGCTGGCCACAACCGCGGCGCTCTCCGGCCAGGGCATGGGCAAGAAGCTGGCTCTGATCACCGACGGTCGCTTCTCGGGGGCGACCCGCGGCTTCTNGCTTCTGCGTCGGCCATGTCGGCCCGGAAGCGGCCAATGGCGGGCCGATCGCTCTGCTGCGGGACGGCGACATGATCACCATCGACGCGCCGAACGGCGTCCTTTCTGTGGCGCTGAGCGACGAGGAGCTGGCCGCGCGCAAGGCCGACTGGGCGGGGCCGCGCGAGACGCTCTATACCTCGGGCGCGCTGTGGAAATATGCGCAGCTGGTCGGCGCGACCTACAAGGGGGCGGTGACCCATCCGGGCGGCGATTCCGAGCGGCACATCTACATGGACCTGTGACCGGCGCGCGCCGATACGGCGCGGACCGGTTCATTTGCGCGAAAGGCTTTGGACCCATACTGTGCCCGGCGCGGGCGCTCCCGCCCGCTTGAGGACGGAAAGGCGAATGGGCAGGACCCTGGACCGGCTGTTGCAGACGCGCGCCCTGCGCCTCTGGCGCGCGCGCGCCGCGGCCGCGCAGGCAACGCCGCTGGCCGAGTTGCGGGCGCAACGCAGCCAGGCGCGCGCCTTGGCCGAGCCGCTGAACCGGCTGATCCACACCGCCGAGGGCCGGCTGGCGCTGCCCGCCATCGGCTCGGACAGCTTTCCGCG
>JAGRMU010000408.1:0-815 GCA_020441165.1 Sedimentitalea sp. | reverse complement strand
CCCCGTTCGGCCTGCAGATGGACGTGTTCCGCTTCGACGGCTCGTTCCTGTCGCTGGTGGTGGACCTGCCGGGGGCCGCGGTCGCGGGCCTGCGCCGCGAGCACCTGCTGCGCCTCGGCGCCATCATCGCAACCGAGCGGCCGATCGAGATCTTCGCGCGGCTGAACATCCGCCACGGGCCGAATACCGAACAGCTGGTGCGCGAGCTGCCCCATGACGCGCCGGGCACGCTGGTCGAATTCGACCTGGCCTATTCGCGGCTGAACGAGAAACGCGTCGAGCGCGCCTGGCTCGACCTGATCTTCGAAACGCCTGATATGAACCAGGTGACGCTGCGCGATCTCACCTTCGCGCGCTACCGACGCGCCGCGCTCTAGGGGGACGCGATGAGCCAACTGACCCTCACCGGCCTTCGCCTGCACAACGCGTGCTGGGAGGGGCGCATCGCAGGCGCCGCGGACCAGCCCGAGATCCGCGTTACCCATCTGGGCGAGCCGCTGGAGGGCGTGGTCGTGACCCCGGCCTCCGATGCCGGCCAGTGGGACATCGCGGTGCCGATCCCGGCGCGGGCCATCGCCGATGGCGTGCAGACGTTCCTGGTCTGGGACGCAGCAGACGACAGCAAGCTCGGCGATTTCGCCCTGATCGCGGGCGAGGCGCTGGCCGGCGACCTGCGGGCCGAGATCGACCTGCTGCGCGCCGAGATCGACATGCTCAAGCGGGCGTTCCGACGGCATTGCCTCGAGAGCTCGTGACCCGTCAGGCCTGCTGCGCGGCAAGCTGCGGAAAACCGCAGGACCAGCGCCGGACGACAT
>JAGRMU010000407.1 GCA_020441165.1 Sedimentitalea sp. | reverse complement strand
CACCCGGCCGAGGCCAGCCATGGCGATCTGGGGATGATGGCGCAGGGCGACGCAGTGCTGGTGCTGTCGAATTCCGGCGAGACCCCGGAGCTGGCCGACCTGGTGGCCTATACCCGCCGCTTCGGCATCCCGCTGATCGGTGTCGCGAGCCGCGCCGACTCGACACTGCTGAAACAGTCCGACGTGGCGCTGGTGCTTCCGCAGACCCCCGAGGCCTGCGGAACCGGCATCGTGCCGACCTCCTCGACCACCATGACCCTGGCGCTCGGCGACGCGCTGGCCGTCGCGCTGATGGAGCATCGCCGCTTCACGCCCGAGCATTTCCGCCAGTTCCATCCCGGCGGCAAGCTGGGCGCGCGGCTGAGCAAGGTGCGCGACCTGATGCATGGCGGGGACGCGCTGCCGCTGGTCGACGAAGCAACGGGAATGGGCGAGACGCTGATCGAAATCAGCCGCAAGGGATTCGGCGTCGCCGGGGTGCGCGGCGAGGACGGCACCCTGGCGGGAATCATCACCGACGGCGATCTGCGGCGCAAGCTGGACGGGCTGCTCTCGCATACCGCCGCCGAGGTGATGACCCCGAACCCGACCACCATCGGCCCCGACGCGCTGGCCGAGGAGGCGGTGGCGGTGATGAACCGGCGCAAGATCACCTGCCTCTTCGTGGTCGACCCGGAGGGTTCCGGCGAGGCGCTGGGGTTGCTGCACATCCATGACTGCCTGCGGGCCGGTCTGGGCTGAGCCGGGCGCGGGGCGATGGATCTGCGCTCGCGCATGGTGGCCATCTTCAAGGTGCTGCTGCCGCTTGCCGCGCTGGCGATCCTGGCGACGCTCTTCCTGCTCTCGCGCAGCGACGACGAGACCTTCGCCATCCCCTTCGCCGAGGACGAGATCGCCGGCCGGATGCGCGACCAGCAGGTGACGGCGCCGTTCTTCTCGGGCACCACGCCGAAGGGCGACCAGATCATCCTGACCGCCGCGCTGGCCCGCCCCGGCGGCGCGGACACCCCGGCCGAGGCGGTCGATCTGGGCGCACGGCTGACCCTCGCGCAGGGCGGGCGCATCACCCTCGACGCCGATACCGGCAGCGTCAACGTGCGCGACGACATCGCCACCTTCGCGGGCAATGTCCGCATCGCCACCGAGACCGGGCTGCGCCTGCAGACCGAGCTGCTGAACACCGCGCTCGGCGGCATCTCGGGCCATGCGCCGGGGCCGGTCACCGGCAGCGGGCCGATGGGCACGCTCACCGCCGGCGGGATGCGCTTCGAGGCGAAAAACGAGGGCGGCCCCGTCCATGTGCTTTTCAACAACGGGGTGAAGCTGATATACGATCCGAAACAGTCGGAAACCGATCCGTGATCCCGCTACGTGTCCTTCTTCTGTGCGCGGCCCTGCCCTGTGCCGCGACCGCCGCACAGGCCGAGGGGACGCGCGTCGCCTTCGGGGCGATCAAGGCCGATCCGACGCTGCCCGTCGAGGTCACCGCCGACACGCTCGACGTCAACCAGGCTGACGGCTCGGCCGAGTTCGTCGGCAACGTGCTGGTCGGCCAGGGCGAGATGCGGCTCTCGGCGGACCGGGTCCTGGTCATCTATGCCGAGGCGGCCGGCGGCATCGAGCGCCTCGAGGCCACCGGCGACGTGGTGCTGGTCAACGGCCCCGACGCGGCCGAGGCGGATCGCGCCGAGTACAGCATCGACACCGGGGTGATCGTGATGACCGGCGACGTGCTGCTGACCCAGGGGCAGAACGCGCTCACCTCGGACCGGATGGAGGTGAACCTGACCACCGGCACCGCGCAGATGGCCGGGCGCGTCAAGACCATCCTGGTCCCGGCGGACGAATGAGCCGCCCGGCGAGCGCCCCGCCCGAGCTGACCCTCACCGCGGGCGATTCCGGGCTGCGCATCGAGCGGTTGCGCAAGTCCTTCCGCAAGCGGATGGTGATTCGCGACGTCACCATGACGCTGGACCGCGGCGAGGTGGTCGCCCTTCTGGGTCCGAACGGGTCGGGCAAGACCACAACCTTCTATGCCATCGCCGGCCTGGTCTTTCCCGATGCCGGCAGCGTGGTCATCGACGGTCAGGACGCGACGAACCTGCCGATGTTCCGCCGCGCCCGGCTGGGCATCGGCTATCTGCCGCAGGAAATGTCGATCTTCCGCGGGTTGAGCGTCGAGGACAACATCTCGGCGGTGCTCGACATCGCCCATCGCGACCCGCACCGGCGCCGCGAACGGCTGGAAGAGCTCCTGTCGGATTTCTCCATCGAGCATCTGCGCCGCGCCCCGGCGCTGGCCCTCTCGGGCGGCGAGCGGCGACGGGTCGAGATCGCCCGCTGCCTGGCCGCCGAGCCGAAATACCTGCTGCTGGACGAGCCCTTCGCCGGCGTCGATCCGATCTCGGTCGGCGATATCCGGCACCTGGTGGGCGATCTGAAGAAGCGCGGCATCGGCGTGCTGATCACCGATCACAACGTGCGCGAGACGCTCGAGATCGTCGACCGGGCCTATATCCTGCATGACGGCCAGGTGCTGATGTCGGGCACGCCCACCGAGGTGGTCGAGAACGAGAACGTGCGCCGGGTGTATCTCGGCGACAATTTCCGCTTCTCGTGAAGCCGCCCCGCGACCCGCGGCAAAAGGCGCCTGAAATCCGCGCGAGCCGGCGCCGCTTTTCGTTGACATCCGCCCCCGCCATCGCCTCAAATGGAGCCATGGCAAAAGCAGGCGGCGATGCGGTCTTGGGTCCGGTCTTCTGGGAAAGGCCCGAAACCATTGAAACCTCTCGGATGCCACCCCCCGTCATCCGGAGCTGACCCCGGCCGAGCCCTCGGCACCGGCCCGGATGCGAATATCGAAGGAGATCCCATGCGGTACCAGATCAGCGGAAAACAGATCGACATCGGCGAGGCCCTGCAGACCCATGTCAGGACCGAGCTGGACGGCGTGCTCAGCAAGTATGCCGGGCGGCCGACCGACGCCAACATCATCTTTTCCCGCTCCGCGCATGAATATGTCTGCGAGGCGACGGTGCATCTGTCGACCGGCCTGACCGCGACCGCCAGCGCCCATGCCACTGAAATCTATTCCAGTTTCGAGAATTGCTGCGAGAAGCTCGACAAGCAGCTGCGCCGCTACAAGCGCCGGTTGAAAGACCACCACCGCGACCGGACCGAACCGGTTGAACTCTTCGGCGCGGCCTCGTATATCCTCGCCTCGGAAGAGCAGGACGAGGATGCCGAGCCGGAGACGCTGCAGCCGATCATCGTGGCCGAGATGGAGACCAAGATCCCGTCGCTGTCGGTCGGCGAGGCGGTGATGCAGATGGAGCTGGCGGGGGCCCCGGTGCTGGTGTTCCGCAACGAGGGTAAGGCCGGGCTGAACGTGGTCTACCGAAGGGACGATGGCAATATCGGCTGGATCGACCCATAACCAACGAGGGTCCGCGCGTCGACACCGGCGCCTGTACGGAGCAGATGTGATGGAACTT
>JAGRMU010000406.1 GCA_020441165.1 Sedimentitalea sp. | reverse complement strand
TTCGTTGCCGGTCTCGACGATCTCGCAATGGTGTGTGAGCCGATCGAGGAGCGCGGTGGTCATCTTGGCGTCGCCGAAGACGCTGGGCCATTCGCCGAACGCCAGGTTGGTCGTGACGATTATCGAGGTGCGTTCGTAGAGCTTGCTGATCAGGTGGAACAGGAACTGGCCGCCGGTCTGAGCGAACGGGAGGTAGCCGAGCTCGTCCAGTATCAGGAAGTCGAGGCGGGAGATCAGGTCTGCGGTCCGGCCCTGCCGTTCGGCACGAGCTTCTGCATCGAGCTTGTTCACCAGATCGACGACGTTGAAGAACCGTCCCCGCCTGCCATTGCGAATGCAGGCGCGGGCGATGCTGACGGCGAGATGAGCCTTGCCGGTTCCGGTGCCGCCGATCAGCACGAGGTTGCGTTGATGATCGAGGAAGTCGCCGGTGGCGAGGTCGCGGATCAGGGTCTCGTTGACTTCGGCAGCGTCGAAGTCGAACTCGTCGACCTCCTTCGCGAGAGGCAGCTTGGCGATGGTCATCTGGTATTTGATCGAACGTGCCTGCTTCTCACTGATCTCGGCGGTCAGCAAATCGCCCCCTCCCGGCAGATTTGCTCTGCAAATCGCCTGCCGGGCAATGAATGATCCGCTGTGGCTCGTGCTGGCGCTTGACCGCCGTGGCGATGATCTCGTCGTAGGCTGCCCTCATGCCGTAGAGCTTCAGTTGGCCCATGGCGTCCAGCACCTGTGATCGTTCCATTCGTTGTTCTCCTCAGGCTGTCATAGCGGTCGCAATTGGCCGCAGGCTCGCGGCCCAGCTTCAGCGCATCCGGCGTCGTGATTGTCAGGGGTGGCGGCGGCTCGCGGCGGCGCGCCAGAATGTTCAGGACCACCCCCGCAGAATGAACGCAGTGAGACAGGGCCTCCGCACAGGCGGCTTCGACGGCGTCAATACCATCGGTGCGCACGGCCCCGAGGATCTCGACCACCTGCCGGTCACCGCCGGGCTGTCGTTCCAGCTTGCGCTGCACACGGCGCAGGGCTGGTGGCAGATCCCAGTCCTTGAACGGCGCCCCGTTGCGCAGTGCGCCGGGCTTGCGCGCCAAAACCGGAATGTAATGGAACGGATCATAGATCGTCTTGCCGCGACCGAAGGCCCGTTCATGTCGGCCCACGATCTGTCCGTCCTGCCAGCATTCAAGGCGATCGGCATAAGCTCTGATCTCGACAGGCCGCCCAACCGCGCGAGCGTCGACCGAGTAACGGTTCTTGTCGAACCGCACGAGGCAGGTCTTGGAGACGGAGGCCGGGACGGCATGGAATCCGTCAAACGGTCCGACATAAGGGACCAGGCTCGACCGCTCGGCTTGGAACACCTCCCAGACCGCCTTGTCCGGAATGTCGGGGTGCCGGTTCGCCTTGGCGTAGGCGATGCATCGGTCCTCCAGCCAAGCGTTCAGTTCCGCATAGGATCTGAACTTCGGCCGCGGCACGAAGAACCGCCGTCGAAGCACGCCGACCTGGTTCTCGACCTGGCCCTTCTCCCAGCCCGACGCCGGCGAGCAGGCAACCGGATCGACCAGGTAATGCCCGCACATCTGCTGGAAGCGGCGATTGTAGGCGCGATCCTTGCCGACAAAGATCGCATCGACCGCCGTCTTCGCTCGACCATTGTTCTTGAACCAATGGCGAACAAGGTCTCGCTGTCATAGATGCCCCGGGCGC
>JAGRMU010000064.1:5014-8098 GCA_020441165.1 Sedimentitalea sp. | reverse complement strand
GCGGTCAGGCGACCTGCGGCGGGTGGGGCAGGGCGGCGCGGCGCAGCGCGGTCGGGGACTGGCCGGTATGCTGCTGCACGAAGCGGGTGAAATAGGCGGCGCTGCCGAAGCCCAGATCCCGGGCGATCTCCTGCACCGGCGTCTGCGAGCCGATCAGCCGGCTGCGCGCCGCGTGCAGCAGCCGCTCGGTCAGCAGCGCCGCGGCGGTGCGGCCGGTCTCGGCGCGGCACACCCGGGTCAGGTGGGTCGGTGTCACCCCCAGCGCGGCGGCGTGTTCGGCCATGCTGGCGCCGCTGGCGAAATGCCCGACCAGCCGCGCGCAATAGGCGCCGCTGAGCCGCCGCGAGGCATCGGGCCGCTCGGTTTCGGGCGCCGGGTGGCGGCGCAGCCAGATCGCCGCCAGCGCGGCATAGGCCGCCATCGCCTCCTGCGCGAAGTCGCGCCGGGCGGTCTGCTCGCGCCCCAGCGCCTCCAGCAGCATGGTCAGCTCGGTCTGCGAGGCCACGTCGCGAATGCGCAGGTGCTGCACGGTCTCGGGCAGGTGCACCGCCGCGCCGGGCGGAATCACCAGCGCCTGGCCGAAGACCTGGCGCCCGGCGTCGAGCGAGAACAGGGTCTGCGCCGGGATCAGCAGCGCGTTGTGGGTGCCGAAGCCCCGGCGCGCGCCATCGAGAAGCGCCAGCCCCTGACCCCGGGTGATCCAGATCAGCAGGGTCTCGCGCCGGTCATGCACCAGGTTCAACTGCCAGGAGCCGGCGCGGGCCAGCTCGGCCAGGGTGACCAGGCGGATACCGCCCGAGGTGCGCGCGGAAGCGAAGGAAGGTTCGATTTGGTCATCCATGGGCTGAAAACTCGCCTTCCAGTGTGCATCCGATGCGCGAATAGTGCAAGCGGCGGCTCAGACCTCGGGCGAGACCCACTGCCAGTCGCGCATTCTGGCGCGAAACCAGGTGCGCTGGCGCTTGGCGAAGCGGCGCGTGGCGATCGCCACCCGTTCGCGCGCCTCTTCAAGAGTGATCTGCCCATCCAGGCAGGCGACAAGTTCGGGCACGCCGATCGCCTTGAAGGCGGGCAGGGCGGGATCGAAGCGCTCCCGCATCGCCGCGACCTCGTCCAGCGCGCCCGCTTCCAGCATCGCGTCGAAGCGCCGGGCGATCCGCGGCAGCAGCCAGTCGCGCGGCGCATCCAGCGCCAGCGGCACCGCGTCGCCGAGGGCCAGCAGCGGGGCAGGGGTCTGCGCCTGCCAGTGGGTCAGCGGTTTTCCGCTCGCGGTCTGCACCTCCCAGGCGCGCTGCACCCGGGCGCGGTTGCGGGTGTCGAGGGCGGCGACCGAGGCCGGGTCGAGATCGGCCAGCATCGCTTCGATGGGCAGCGCATCGGCCTCGGCGCGGACCTTCGCGGGCACGTCGGGGATCTCCGCCAGGCCCTGTGTCAGTGCCGAGAAATAGAGCCCAGTGCCGCCGACGATGATCGGACGCACGCCGCCGCGCAGCAGCGGCGCCACCTCGCGCAGCCAGTGGCCCGCCGAATAGGGCGCGTCCCAGGCGACATGCCCGTAGAGCCGGTGCGGCGCCGCGGCCTCGTCCTCGGGGCTGGGGCGCGCGGTGACCACGCGCCAGCAACCATAGACCTGGCTGGCATCGGCATTGACGATGACGCCGCCCGCCTCGCGGGCGATGCGCAGCGCCAGCGCCGACTTGCCCGAGGCGGTGGCGCCGGCGATCAGAACCGGCCGGTCCGGCGGGATCGGGGGCAATCGGATCATCGCTCTGCCGCCGTTTCGATGGTGCTCGCGCCTCCCGGATCGGCCGGCGCGGGGGCCGGGTGGAACGGCGCATTGAACCTGCCAGCGATTTCCGCCATTTTGCCCACAATCACCCCCGGCGCAACTGCGGAGCCCAGCATGACCCTGTCCCCGAAAGTCGATGTTCATCCCGCAGCCGAGACAACCTACAAGCGAGTGATGCTGAAGATCTCGGGCGAGGCGCTGATGGGCGACCAGGGCTACGGGCTGCATCCGCCCACCGTGATGCGCATCGCCCAGGAGGTGAAGTCGGTGCACGATCTGGGGGTCGAGATCTGCATGGTGATCGGCGGCGGCAACATCTTCCGCGGCCTTCAGGGCAGCGCCCAAGGGATGGAGCGCGCCACCGCCGACTACATGGGGATGCTGGCGACGGTGATGAACGCGCTGGCGCTGCAATCGGCGCTGGAGGGGCTGGGCATCCACACGCGGGTGATCAGCGCGATCACCATGAACGAGGTGGCCGAGCCCTATATCCGCCGCCGCGCCATCCGGCACCTCGAGAAGAAGCGGGTCTGCATCTTCGCCGCCGGCACCGGCAATCCCTATTTCACCACCGATACCGCCGCCACGCTGCGCGCCAACGAGATGGGCTGCGAGGCGATCTTCAAGGGCACCAAGGTTGATGGCGTTTACGACAAGGATCCGGCGAAATTCCCCGATGCCAAGCGTTATGATACGGTCAGCTACGACGATGTCCTGGCCAAGCGCTTGGGCGTGATGGATGCCAGCGCCATCGCGCTGGCGCGCGACAACAACCTGCCGATCATCGTCTTCTCGCTGGACGAGCCGGGTGGCTTCCGGGGCATCCTCGCCGGTCGCGGCACCTATACAAAGGTCCACGGCTAGGGCTATAGAGCCGGCAAGGACGAACCTGCGGACGGAGGCAGCGCCATGGCTGACGACTTCATTCTCGACACGGACGATCTGCAACGGCGGATGGACGGGGCGATGGCCGCGCTGCGCACCGAATTCGCCTCGCTGCGCACCGGACGGGCCAGCGCCTCGATGCTCGAGCCGGTGATGGTGGACGCCTACGGCCAGAAGACGCCGATCAACCAGGTCGGCACCGTCAACGTTCCCGAATCGCGGATGGTCACCATCAACGTCTGGGACAAGGGGCTGGTCGGCAAGGTCGAGAAGGCGATCCGGGAGAGCGGGCTGGGGATCAATCCCCAGTTGAACGGCACCATCATCATGCTGCCGATCCCCGAGCTGAACGAGGAGCGCCGGCGCGAGTTGACCAAGGTCGCCGGGCAATATGCCGAACATGCCCGCGT
>JAGRMU010000064.1:1578-4954 GCA_020441165.1 Sedimentitalea sp. | reverse complement strand
TCCGAGGACGACCAGAAGTTCTGGGAGAGCGAGGTGCAGGATCTGACCGACAAGATGATCGCCGCCGTCGACGCCGCACTGGAGACCAAGCAATCCGAAATCATGCAAGTCTGACCCCGGCCATGCCCGCCGGCCATGTCGTCCAGCCGCCCGTGGGTCCGCGCCACGTGGCCATCATCATGGATGGCAACGGGCGATGGGCGCAGGCGCGGGGGCGGCCGCGTCTCTTCGGCCATCACGCCGGCGCGCGGCGGGTGCGCGAGGTGGTCGAGGCCTGCCCCGATCTCGGGATCAAGTATCTGACGATCTTTGCCTTCTCCACCGAGAACTGGAAGCGGACCCAGGCCGAGGTGGCGGGGCTGATGAGCCTTTTCCGCCGCTATATTACCCGCGAGACCCGCGCGCTGGCCGAGCGCGGCGTGCGGGTCCGGTTCATCGGCGACCGGGTGCGGCTCGATGCCAAGCTGGTGGCGCTGATGGACCAGCTGGAGCGGGCGACCGCCGAGAACGAGGGCGTGCAGCTGACCATCGCGCTCAACTACGGCAGCCGCGACGAGGTGGCGCGCGCCACCAAGCGCCTGGCGCAGGACGTGGCCGAGGGGCGCCTGAGGCCCGAGGATGTCGACGAGGAGACCTTGCCGCGCTATCTCGACACCCGGGTGTTGCCCGACCCCGACCTGGTGATCCGCACCTCGGGCGAGGCGCGGATCTCGAATTTCCTGCTCTGGCAGTCGGCCTATGCCGAGTACGAGTTCATCGACACGCTCTGGCCCGATTTCACCGCCGCCGAACTGACCCGGCTCTGCAAGAGCTTCGGGGCGCGGGACCGCCGCTTCGGCGCCGTGCCGGCATGAGCGCGCCGGGGCGCTGGTCGGACCTCGCCGCCCGCATGGGCTCGGGCCTGGTGATGGTGCTGGTCGGGCTGGCCGCGGTGGCCGCCGGCGGCGATATCTTCCACGTGTTCGTGGCGCTGATCTGCGGCGCGATGATCTGGGAACTGGTGCGGATGCTGGCGCCCGAGCAGACCGGGCCGGCGCTCTGGCTCGGCGCACTGGTGGCGGCGGCGCTCCTGCTGGCGATCTACCTGCCGCCGGCCTTCGCCCTGCCGGTGCTGCTGGCCCCGGCCTTCGTCGGGTTCAGCCAGATCGAGGACAACCGCGCGCCGTTCATGATCTTCTCCGTCGGGATCCTGCTGGCCGGTTATGGCATGATGTCGGTGCGCGACGAGTTCGGCTTCGTCTGGATGCTCTGGCTGGTGCTGGTGGTGGTGGCCACCGACGTGGCCGGGTATTTCGCCGGCAAGTCGCTGGGCGGGCGCAAGTTCTGGCCCAGGGTCAGCCCCAACAAGACCTGGTCGGGCACCATTGCCGGATGGCTCGCCGCCGCGGCGGTGGGGCTGGTCTTCGCGCTCTGGCAGGGCACCAGCCTCGGCCTTGTGGCGGTGTCGGTGGCGATGTCGATGGCCGCGCAGATGGGCGACATCTCGGAAAGCGCCATCAAGCGCCGGGTCGGCGTCAAGGATGCCAGCGCGCTGATCCCGGGCCATGGCGGGCTGCTCGACCGGTTCGACGGGATGCTGGGCGCCGCGATCTTCGTGCTGATCACCGCGCCGCTCACCGGGTATCCGCCCGGCCTGGTCTGATGCGGCGAATCACCATTCTCGGGGCGACCGGGTCGATCGGACAGAACACCATCGACCTGATTGCCCGGACGCCAGACGCCTACGAGGTGGTCGCGCTGACCGGCGGCGCCAACATCGCGCGGCTGGCACAGGACGCGCGGGCGCTCGGGGCGCAGCTGGCGGTGACCGCCGATCCGGAGCGCCTGTCGGAGCTGCGCGATGCGCTCGCCGGCAGCGGGGTCGCGGCCGCCGCCGGTCCGCAGGCGCTGATCGAGGCCGCCAGCCGTCCCGCGGACTGGGTGATGTCGGCCATCGTCGGCGCCGCCGGTCTGGCGCCGGGGCTTGCGGCGCTGCAGCAGGGCGCAACCCTGGCACTGGCCAACAAGGAAACCCTGGTCTGCGCCGGGGCGCTGGTGCTGGAGACCGCGCGGCGTCACGGCGCGCAACTGCTGCCGGTGGACAGCGAACATTCGGCGGTGTTCCAGGCACTGATCGGCGAGGACATGGCGGCGGTCGAGCGGGTGATCCTGACCGCCTCGGGCGGCGCCTTCCGCGACTGGCCGCTCTCGGCGCTGCAAACGGCGAGCCTGGCCGAGGCATCGAGCCATCCAAACTGGGACATGGGCCAGCGGATCACAATCGACAGCGCCTCGATGTTCAACAAGGCCCTGGAACTGATTGAGACCAAGGAATATTTCGGCGTCGACGGCGATCGGATCGAGGTGCTGGTGCATCCCGAATCCCTGGTGCACGCGCTGGTCGGGTTCCGCGACGGCGCGCTGATGGCCCATGTCGGACCGCCCGACATGCGCCATGCCATCGGCTTTGCCCTGCATTGGCCCGAGCGCCGGGATCTGCCGGTCGAGCGGCTCGACCTGGCCCGGATCGGGCAATTGAATTTCAGCGCCCCCGATGATGCCCGGTATCCGGCGCTGCGCCTGGCGCGGGCGGTGATGCGGCGCGGCGGGCTGGCCGGCGCTGCGTTCAACGCCGCCAAGGAGCGCGCCCTCGATGCCTTCATCGCCGGGCGCATCGGATTTCTCGACATGGCGGCGGTGGTCGAGGCGGTCCTGGACCGGCTCGAGGCCGAGCCCGGCCTCATCGATGCCGCAATGACCCTTGATAACGTGCTGCAAACCGACCATCTGGCACGCATGCGCGCCGACCAGGTGATGGCGTCCCGACACTGACATATCGAGCAGGAACCCCTCTTGGACCCGATTTCCCTGATTCCGCAGTTCGGCGGCCTTGCCTACACCTTGCTCGCCTTCGTCGTCGCCCTGTCGGTGATCGTGGCGGTGCACGAGTTCGGCCATTACATCGTCGGCCGTTGGTCGGGCATTGAGGCCGAGGTGTTCAGCATCGGGTTCGGCCCGGTGCTGTGGAGTCGGCGCGACCGGCATGGCACCCGCTGGCAGATCGCTCTGCTGCCCTTCGGCGGCTACGTGAAATTCCTCGGCGATGCCAATGCCGCCTCGGGCAAGGATGCGGCCGCGATGCAGGCGGCGGCGCAGGATCCGGCGGCGCTGCGGCGCACCATGCATGGCGCGCCGCTTTGGGCGCGGGCGGCCACCGTCGCGGCGGGGCCGGTCTTCAATTTCGCCATGTCGATCCTCGTCTTCGCTGCGATCTTCATGCTGCGCGGCACCCCCAGCGAGCCGCTGACCGTGGGCACGCTGCACGATCTGCCCGGCGGAGTGCACGCGTTGCAGGAGGGCGACGAGATCCTGGCCATCGCCGGGATGCCGACCCCCG
>JAGRMU010000064.1:806-1378 GCA_020441165.1 Sedimentitalea sp. | reverse complement strand
GTCTTCGCCTTCGACCAGCTCAAGGAGGCGGTCGAGGCCTCGGAGGGGCGCCCGATCCTGCTGGAGGTCTGGCGCGAGGGGGCGCAGCTTGACTTCGCCCTGGCCCCGCGCCGCACCGACGAGCCGGACCCCGAGGGCGGCTTCGTCACCCATTGGCGGATCGGCATCGTCGGCGGCATGGCCTTCGAGCCGGCCACCGAGGCGGCCGGGCCGCTCGAAGCCATTGCGGGCGGCGCGGCGCAGACCCTGCGCATCGTCGAAAGCTCGCTCTCGGGGCTCTGGCACATGATCACCGGCGCGATCAGCACCTGCAACATCTCGGGGCCGATCGGTATCGCCGAGACCTCCGGCGCGATGGCCAGCCAGGGCGCGCAGAGCTTCGTGTGGTTCATCGCGGTGCTGTCGACGGCGGTCGGGCTGCTCAACCTCTTCCCGATCCCGGCGCTGGATGGCGGGCACCTGGTGTTCTACGCCTACGAGGCGGTGGCCGGGAAGCCGCCCAGCGATCTGGCGCTGCGCATCCTGATGGCGATCGGGCTGTCGCTGATCCTGACGCTGATGGTCTTCGCCCT
>JAGRMU010000064.1:0-745 GCA_020441165.1 Sedimentitalea sp. | reverse complement strand
CGCGCGCCGGGTTTCGGTCATCCGGCTGCCCGAAATTCGCCCAGATCCTGCGCTAGGCCAGGGCAGGATCTGGCGGAAGGGAGCCAAGCGATGCAGGTTCTGCAGCGGTCATATCGTGGATTGTCCCTGGTGATGGCCTTGAACGTCGACCGGATGCTCTATCTCGGCGCGATCTTCGGCGCCCTGATGCTGGGCGCCTATCTCGCCGGGCTCTGAGCCGCGCCAAGAGGGGCACCGACGCGCCGCGCGATCCGGCACCCGAAGGGCGCGCCTTTGCGGCAGGCGGCGGCTCAATTTCCGATCCTGCGTTTTGCGGTTTTGACAAGCCGGGGCAATCCCGATACTCACGTCCCAGTTACCACTGAAACCGGGTTGGAACGATGGGTCTGGGGACTGCGGCAGGTGCATCCTGTGGGAAACGGGCCGGGAGCGCCCATATCTTGTATCGCCTGCTGGTGGCCCTGATCCTGTCGGGGGCGGCGCTGACCGGTCTTCCGCCGCGCCCGGCGATGGCGCAGACCTATCAGTTCACCGCCGTCGAGGTCGAGGGCAACCGGCGCGTCGAGACCGCCTCGATCGTCTCCTATGCCGGGCTCGAGCGCGGGGTTCCGGTCTCGGCGGGGCAGCTCAACGATGCCTATCAGCGGATCTTCAACAGCGGCCTCTTCGAGACCGTCGAGCTGACACCGCGCGGCAACACGCTGGTGATCACGGTGAGCGAGCTGCCGACCATCAACCGGGTGAA
>JAGRMU010000063.1:2331-2696 GCA_020441165.1 Sedimentitalea sp. | reverse complement strand
TGAGCCGGGCGGTGGCCGAGGCCGGCCATGCCGTGACCGCGGCGCCGGGCCCCTCGGCGCTGCTGACCGCGCTGACCCTCGCCGGGCTGCCCACCGATGCCTTCTTCTTCGGCGGGTTCCTGCCGAACGCGGGCGCGGCGCGGCGGGCGCGGCTCGAAGCGCTGCGCGACGTGCCGGGCACGCTGGTGCTCTACGAATCTCCCAAGCGCGTCGCCGCCTGCCTCGCGGACATGGCGTCGGTGCTGGGCGGAACGCGCCCCGCCGCGCTCTGCCGAGAGCTGACCAAGAAGTTCGAGGAGATTCGGCGCGGCACCCTCGCGGAGCTGGCCGCGGACCTCGGGGCGGCGCCGGTCAAGGGCGAGATC
>JAGRMU010000063.1:0-2214 GCA_020441165.1 Sedimentitalea sp. | reverse complement strand
TGGTCGCGAAGATGCACGGCGCGCCGCGGCGCGGCGTCTACCAGATGGCGCTGAAACTGGGAAAGGGATGAGCATGGGAGAGGCAGCCGCTCGCGGGGCAGAGCGCGGCGCCGCCTGCCGCGGGCAGATGTCCCATCACGCCGGCGACGCGGCCGAGCAAGCCGTGGCCCGGAACTACGAGCGGCGGGGCTATGAGGTGGTGCAGCGGCGCTGGCGCGGCGCCGGCGGCGAGATCGACCTGATCGCCCGCGGCCCCGAAGGATTGGTCTTCATCGAGGTCAAGCAGAGCCGCAGCTTCGCCGAGGCCGCCGAACATCTGGGCGCGCGCCAGATCGCCCGGATCTGCGCCAGCGCCGAGGCTTTCCTTGCCTCGGAGCCGGCCGGCGCGCTGACGGAACTGCGCTTCGACGTGGCGCTGGTGGACGCATCGGGCGCCGTCCGGATCATCGAAAACGCCTTCGGCCAGGGCTGAGCCTCCCCGAACCCCATTGATCCCGCGCCGCCGCTGCGCCATGTATCGGGCGTTGCACCCGGGGGGAACCCTGCATGAAGATCGCCTTCCAGATGGACCCGATCGGGGCCGTGAACATCGATGCCGACAGCTCGTTCCGGCTGGCCGAGGAGGCCCAGGCGCGGGGCCACGAGCTCTTCTACTATGGCCCCGACCACCTGGCCTACCAGGAGGGGCGGATCACCGCGCGCGGCCAGGACATGACGGTGCAGCGGGTGCCGGGCACTCCGGCGATCCTCGGCGAGATGCGCGAGGTCGACCTGGCGGAGTTCGACGTCGTCTGGCTGCGCCAGGATCCACCCTTCGACATGCATTACATCACCTCGACCCATCTTCTGGACCGGCTGCGCGGCACCACGCTGGTGGTCAACGACCCGTTCTGGGTGCGCAACTATCCCGAGAAGCTGCTGGTGCTGGATTTTCCCGATCTGACACCGCCGACCACCGTGGCCCGGGACCTCGCCACGATCCGCGCCTTCAAGGCGCGCCACGGCGACATCATCCTCAAGCCGCTCTACGGCAATGGCGGCGCCGGGGTGTTCCGGCTGGACGAGGCCGACCGCAACCTGGCCTCGCTGCACGAGCTGTTCACCGGCTTCTCGCGCGAGCCGCTGATCGTGCAGAAATTCCTGCCCGCCGTGCGCAAGGGCGACAAGCGGATCATCCTGGTCGACGGCGAGGCGGCGGGTGCGATCAACCGGGTGCCGGCCGAGGGCGAGACACGCTCGAACATGCATGTCGGCGGGCGGCCCGAGAAGGTCGGGCTGACCGAGCGCGACCGCGAGATCTGCGCGGCGATCGGGCCCCTGCTGCGCGAGAAGGGCCAGGTCTTCGTCGGCATCGACGTGATCGGCGACTGGCTGACCGAGATCAACGTCACATCGCCGACCGGCATCCAGGAACTCGAACGCTTCGACGGGGTCAATGTCGCCGCGCAGATCTGGGACGCGGTGGAGGCCCGGCTGGGCTGACGCTCAGGCCGCGACCGAGGTCAGCCGGAAGCTGAGCGCCTCGGCGACGTGCGGGCGTGCCACGCCGGACGAACCGTCGAGATCGGCGATGGTGCGCGCCACCCGCAAGATCCGGTGGTAGCCCCGCGCCGAGAGGCCGAACCGGTCGGCGGCGCGCAGCAGCAGCGCGCGCCCCTCGGCGTCGGGGGTGGCGATCTCTTCCAGCAGTGCGCCTTCGGCATCGGCGTTCTGGCGCAGCCCCGGCGCCTCGCGGAACCGCTCGGCCTGCACCTGCCGGGCGGCCGCGACCCGGGCGGCGACCGCCTGCGAGCTGTCGCCAGCGGCGGGCAGGTCGAGATCGCTGAAGGCCACGGGCGGCACCTCGATGCGCAGGTCGAACCGGTCCATCAGCGGCCCCGAGATGCGGCCCATGTAATCGGCGCCGCAGGCCGGCACCCGGGCACAGGCGCGCGCGGGATCACTGAGATAGCCGCATTTGCACGGGTTGGCGGCGGCCACCAGCATGAACCGGCAGGGGTATTTCACATGGGCGTTGGCCCGCGCCACCATCACCTCACCGGTCTCGATCGGTTGGCGCAGGGTTTCCAGCACGGTGCGCGGAAACTCGGGGAACTCGTCCATGAACAGCACGCCGTTATGCGCCAGGCTGATCTCGCCGGGCCGGGCATTGCGCCCGCCGCCGACGATGGCGGCCATCGAGGCGGTGTGATGCGGCTCGCGAAAGGGACGCGC
>JAGRMU010000405.1 GCA_020441165.1 Sedimentitalea sp. | reverse complement strand
AGCAGGTTCAGGCCGATGGCGAGGAAGGCATTGTTGTGGGTCTTGCGGATGTTGCGGACGATCGAATGGAAGACCAGCTCGGCCATCTGGATGGCGCCGCTGGCCCGGGATCGTCGTGCGGTGGTGCTGAACATGCGCGCTGTGCTCCTCGTGCCGCTGCCGACCCTGGCACGGAATTCTTGCCGTTCCGTTGCCGGCGCAGCATAAGGGGCGCGGCATCTTCGATCAATCGATCCCTGACAGATGGAGCTTTCCGGTTTGACCCATGAGACCCTCGTGCCCGTGATCCGCAGGCTGGCCCTTGAGGCCGGCGCCCGGATCATGGAAATCTATGACGCGGACGATTTCGACGTGAAGGTGAAATCAGACGCCAGCCCGGTGACCGAGGCCGACGAGGCCGCCGATGCGCTGATCTCGGAGGGGCTGCGCGCGGCCTTTCCCGGGATGCTTTTGGTCACCGAGGAACAGGCCGTCACCCACGGCGCGGCGGGCGATACCTTCCTGATTGTCGATCCGCTGGACGGCACCAAGGAGTTCATCAACCGGCGCGGCGATTTCACCGTGAACATCGCGCTGGTCGAGAACGGCGTTCCGACGCGCGGCGTGGTTTATGCGCCGGCCAAGGGGCGGATGTTCTTCACCCTGCCGGACGGAAGCTCGGTCGAGGAACTGGGCGCGCTCGACCCCGAGCATATCGGCGAGACGCGCAAGCTGCAGGTCTCGCGCCCCGACAACGGCGCGCTGATGGTGGTGGCCAGCAAGTCGCACCGCGATCAGGCGACCGACGACTATATCGCGAAATACAAGGTCAGGGACATGACCAGCGCCGGCTCGTCGCTGAAGTTCTGCCTGGTGGCCACCGGCGAGGCCGATCTCTATCCGCGCGTCGGGCGCACCATGGAATGGGACACCGCCGCCGGTCACGCGGTTCTGGCGGGCGCCGGCGGCCGGGTGGTGCGGTTCGACGACCACACCCCGCTGCGCTACGGCAAGCCGGGCCATGCCAACCCGTTCTTCATCGCCTACGCGCCGGGCGTCGCGCTGAAGGGCGCCTGATGTCGGTGCTGATCGTGATCCCGGCGCGCTACGCCTCGACCCGCTATCCGGGCAAGCCGCTGGTGCCGCTGACGGGGGCGACGGGGGTGGCGCGCACGCTCGTCGAACGCTCGTGGCGGGCGGCGCGCGAGGTGGCGGGCGCGGATCGGGTGGTGGTGGCCACCGACGATGCGCGGATTCGGCAGGCTTGCGAGGGGTTCGGCGCCGAGGTGGTGATGACCTCGGAAGCCTGCGGCAACGGCACCGAGCGCTGCGCCGAGGCACATGCGGCGCTGGGCGGCGGGTTCGAGATCGTGGTCAACCTGCAGGGCGACGCGCCGCTCACCCCGCACTGGTTCGTCGAGGATCTGGTAGCAGGGCTGCGCGCCGACGCGCAGGCCGGCATCGCCACCCCGGTGCTGCGCTGCGACGGGGCGGCGCTGAACGGGCTGCTCGCCGATCGCAGGGCGGGCCGGGTGGGCGGCACCACGGCGGTCTTCGCCGCCGATCGCGGGGCGCTCTACTTCTCGAAGGAGGTCATCCCCTATACCGGTCAGGCCTTCGATGCGACCGCCGAGACCCCGGTCTTCCACCATGTCGGGGTCTATGCCTATCGCCCCGATGCGCTGGCCGCCTATCCCGGCTGGCCGGCGGGGCCGCTGGAGCGGCTCGAGGGGCTGGAGCAGCTGCGGTTCCTCGAGAACGGTCGCCGCGTGCTCTGCGTCGAGGTCGAGGCGCGAGGCCGCCAGTTCTGGGAACTGAACAACCCTGAGGACGTGCCCCGGATCGAGGCGATGATGGCGCAGATGGGGCTGGCGTGACCCCGCCGCCGCCGCTGAGCGTGGTGATCGTCAGCGCCGGCCGCCCGGCTGCGCTGCGCCGCTGCCTGCTGGCGGTCAGCCAGCTGCGCCATGACCCGTTCGAGGTGGTGATCGTCGCCGATGCGGCGGGCCGCGCGGCGCTGGCCGAGATGCCACAGGCGCAGGCGGCCAAGGTGATCGCCTGCGACGCGGCCAACATCTCGGCGGCGCGCAACCTCGGCATCGCGGCGGCGGCGGGCGAGATCGTGGCCTTCCTCGACGACGACGCGGTGCCCGAGCCGACCTGGGCCGCGCATCTGGCGGCGGCCTTCGCCGATCCGCGGGTGATGGCGGCGACGGGTTACGTGCGCGGGCGCAACGGCATCAGCTTCCAGTCGCGCGCCCAGGCGGTGGACGCGGAGGGCGCGCGCTCGGACCTCTCGCTGCCCGAAGATCGCGTCACCGTGCTGACCCCGGCGCCGGGCCGGGCGATCCAGACCGAGGGCACCAACATGGCCTTCCGCCGCTCCTGCCTCGCCGCGCTGGGGGGCTTCGATCCGGCTTTCCGCTTCTACCTCGACGAGACCGACCTGAACCTGCGACTGGCCGGCGCCGGGGCGGCCACCGCCATCGTGCCGATGGCCGAGGTGCATCACGGCTTTGCCGCCAGCACCCGCCGGCGCGGCGACCGGGTGCCCACCGACCTGCGCGAGATCGGGGCCAGCTGGGCGGTGTTCCTGCGCAAGCATTGCCCCGAGGACCGGCGCGCGCGGGTTTGGGCCGAGGTCCACGCGCGCGAGCGCGGCCGGCTGCTGACGCACCTGGTGCAGGGTGGGCTGGAGCCGCGCGACGTCCGGCGGCTTCTGCACGGTCTCGATGCGGGTTTTCGCGAGGGCACGGAGCGGGCGCTGGCGCCGCTCTCCCCGCTGCCGGTGCCGACGCTGCCGTTCCAGACCTATCCCGGCGCGGCGGATGCCGGGTCGCGGGTGATCGCCGGCCGCAGCTGGTCGCGCCGAAATTTGCACCGGCGCGCCCTTGCGGCGCTGGTCGAGGGAACCAATGTCACGCTCATGCGGTTCTCGCCCACGGCGCTTTACCATCGGGTAACCTTTTGCGGGGATGGGTATTGGAAGCAGACCGGCGGCCTCTTCGGCCGCAGCGAACGGGATCAGCGGCTTTTCGCGCTCTGGTCATTTGGTCGCAGGGTACGGGCCGAGACTGACCGTGTACGGGTGCCGCGCGGGCTGGGTTGAGGGCAGGCGGGCGCGACGGGTCCAACCGGCACAGGGCCGGTCGCGAAAAAAACTGCGGCGACGGGGTGCGAAACCCCGTTGCAACGTGTAATAGCCTGTGCGTAGCAGGCACAGACTAGTAAGGCTGAACGAGGGCGAGTCATGAGCAAGAAGGTCACGAAAGCGATTTTCCCGGTGGCCGGGCTGGGGACACGGTTCCTGCCGGCGACGAAATCGGTTCCCAAGGAGATCATGACCCTCGTGGACCGCCCGCTGGTGCAATACGCCATCGACGAGGCGCGCGCTGCTGGGATCAAGGAATTCATCTTCGTGACCTCGCGCGGCAAGAGCGCGCTTGAGGACTATTTCGACCAGGCCCCGCTGCTCGAGCAGGAACTGCGCCGCAAGGGCAAGACCGAGATGCTCGAGGTGCTGAAATCCACCAACATGGAAAGCGGCGCCATCGCCTATATCCGCCAGCACCGGGCACTGGGGCTGGGCCACGCGGTCTGGTGCGCGCGGCGGCTGATCGGCAACGAGCCCTTTGCGGTGATGCTGCCCGATGACGTGATCGCCGCCGAGAAGCCCTGCCTCCAGCAGATGGTCGAGGCCTATGCCGAGACCGGCGGCAACATGGTCGCCGCGATGGAGGTGCCGCCCGAACAGGCCTCGTCCTACGGGGTGCTCGACGTCTCCGAGGACCGCGGCGCGATCGTGTCGGTCAAGGGCATGGTCGAGAAGCCCAAGCGCGAGGATGCGCCGTCGAACCTGGCGGTGATCGGGCGCTATATCCTGGCGCCCTCGGTCCTGAACAACCTCAACCGGATGAAGAGCGGTGCGGGGGGCGAGATCCAGCTGACCGATGCCATCGCCCAGGATATCGGCACCAAGACCAAGGTTTACGGCTATCGCTTCCGGGGCCAGCGCTTCGACTGCGGCTCCAAGGCGGGGTTCCTGCAGGCGACGGTGGCCTTCGCCCTGGCGCGGGACGACCTGCGGGACGACCTGTCGCGCTACCTGACCGAGATCGCGCAGCTGGACAAGGCCGCCCAGTGACCGCGGCGCACTCCGTCTTATGAAATCGGTTCTGGTCACCGGCGGTGCCGGCTATATCGGCTCGCATGCCTGCAAGGCGCTGAAGTCGGCCGGCTATCTGCCCGTTACCTATGACAACCTGGTCACCGGCTGGCGCGACGCGGTCCGGTTCGGTCCCTTCGAGCAGGGCGAGCTGGAGGACCGGGCGCGGCTCGACGCGGTCTTTGCCGCGCACCAGCCCGTCGCGGTCCTGCATTTCGCCGCGCTCAGCCAGGTCGGCGAGGCGATGGCCGAGCCGGGCCGCTACTGGCGCAACAACGTCGCCGGATCGCTGACCCTGATCGAGGCGGCGGTGGCGGCGGGATGCCTCGATTTCGTGTTCTCCTCGACCTGCGCCACCTATGGCGAGCATGACAACGTGGTGCTGGACGAGGACACGTCGCAGCTGCCGCTCAACGCTTACGGCGCCTCGAAACGCGCCATCGAGGACATGCTGCGCGATTTCGAGGCGGCGCACGGGTTGCGCCACGTGATCTTCCGCTATTTCAACGTCGCCGGCGCCGATCCCGAGGGCGAGGTCGGCGAGCATCACCGCCCTGAGACCCACCTGGTGCCGCTGATGCTGGACGCGATCGACGGCAAGCGCGATGCGCTGACCGTGTTCGGCACCGACTACGACACGCCCGACGGCACCTGCATCCGCGACTATGTGCATGTCTGCGACCTGGTCGACGCGCATCTGCTGGGGCTGCGCTGGCTGGAGGAGGGCAAGGGCAGCCGGGTGTTCAACCTTGGCACCGGTACCGGGTTCTCGGTGATGGAGGTGATCGCCCAGTCCCGCGCTGTCACCAACCGCGAGGTTCCATACCAGATCGGGCCGCGCCGGGGCGGCGATTGCACCAAGCTGGTTTCGGGCTCGGGTCGCGCCGAGGCCGAGCTCGGCTGGCGCCCGAAGCGGTCGGATCTGGCGACGATGATCGCGGATGCCTGGAGATGGCACCAAACTGGCCATTACGAGCAATAGCCCGCCCGCGCGCCTGCTGGATATCAGCCGGCTGATCCGCCGCGCCGGGCGCCTGCCGACCGGCATCGACCGGGTCGAGCGCGCCTATCTGCGCCATCTTCTCTCCCGTCCCGAGCCGCTTTTTGCCCTCGCGCGAACCACCCTCGGCTACGTGCTGCTGGACGGGCGGGGCGCCGCCGGGATCGCGGAGCGGATCGAGGGCGCGCTACCCTGGGGCACGGCAGACCGCCTGTCGCTGCTGGCGCGGGGCAAGCCCGAACCCGTGCGCCGGGCCGAGAGCGATTTGCGGCGCCTCGCGCTGGACCGCGGCCGCCCGAACCGGCTGACCGCGACGCTGGCGAAACATCTGCCGAGCGGCGTCGCCTACCTGAACGTCGGCCATTCCAATCTCACGGACCGGACCCTCTGGGCGGTGCGGCACGGGGCGCAGGGACGGATCGCGGTGATGATCCACGACACGATCCCGCTGGACTTTCCGCAGTTGCAACGCCCCGGCACGCCCGAGACATTCCGCGGCCTGTTGCGGCGGGTGCGTGCCCGGGCCGATCTGGTGATCCACACCACCGAGGCCACCCGCACCGGCAATGAGGCGCACATGGCGGCCTGGGGCCCGGTGCCGCCGGGGGTCGTGGCGCCTCTCGGCGTGCCGGTGCCGGTGCCCGATCCGTCGTCGATACCGACAGGTCTGGATCTCGGGCGCCCCTATTTCGTCATCCTCGGCACGATCGAGCCGCGCAAGGGCCATGATCTGCTCCTCGACATCTGGCAGGCGATGGCCCGCGACCGGCCCGCCGGCGAGGTGCCGGGGCTGCTGATCTGCGGTGCGCGCGGCTGGGTCGGACGCGACGTGTTGGACCGGCTGGACGGGCTGGCCCCGGACGGGCCGGTGCGCGAGTTGCCGGACCTGGGGGACGGCGCGGTGGCGGCGCTGCTTTCGGGGGCGCGGGCACTGCTCTTTCCCAGCCGCGCCGAGGGTTTCGGCCTGCCCCCGATGGAGGCGGCGAGCCTGGGGGTTCCGGTCCT
Organism: Sedimentitalea sp.; assembly: GCA_020441165.1. Lineage (GTDB taxonomy): Bacteria > Pseudomonadota > Alphaproteobacteria > Rhodobacterales > Rhodobacteraceae > JAGRMU01. Next base: position 1,784 of record JAGRMU010000405.1, on the reverse strand, counting down.
TGCCAGCGATCTGCCGAGCCTGCGGGAAATCCTGCGCGAATTTCCCGTTTACGTGGCAAACCCGGATCCCTATCAGTGGAGGGACAAGATCGAGGCACTGGCGCAAGGCCATGGCGCGCGACCGGGAGAGGCGGTCGTTCCGCCCGGCTGGGAGGCGCATTTCAATACCGTCTTAAGGTTAACCTGATAGCCGCGAAGCGGACGGGACGGGCAACAGAGGGCAGGACTTGGGCGCTTGGCAGTCATACCGCCTCAGGCTGCAGCGGAAACGCTGGCGCATCCGTGCGGTCCGCAAGCGCCGCGAGCTGCGCTGCCTGCGCGACCGCACCGCCGCCATTGGCGAAGGCGACATCCTGCTCTTCTGCACCCAGCGCAACGAGAAGGTGCGCCTGCCCTGGTTCCTCGACTACTACCGCCGCCTCGGGGTGACGCATTTCCTCATCGTCGACAATGACAGCACCGACGGCGCGCGCGAATACCTGGCCGAGCAGCCCGACGTGTCGCTCTGGCACAGCGCCGCCAGCTACCGGCGGGCGCGGTTCGGGATGGACTGGCTGAACTGGCTGATGATGACGCATGGCCACGGCCACTGGTGCCTGGTGGTCGATCCCGACGAATTCCTGGTCTATCCCTATTGCGATACCCGGCCGCTGCGGGCGCTGACCGACTGGCTGGACGCGTCCTCGATCCGCTCCTTCGGGGCGATGCTGCTCGACATGTACCCCAGGGGGCCGCTCGAGGCCGAACCCTATTCCGAGGGCAGCGATCCCTTCGCCATCGCCTCGTGGTTCGACAGCGGCAACTACATGCTGAAGAAGAACCCCGATTTCGGCAATCTGTGGATCCAGGGCGGTCCGCGCGCGCGGGTGTTCTTTGCCCGCAACCCGGCCCGGGCGCCGGCGCTGAACAAGATCCCGCTGGTCAAGTGGCACCGGCAATATGCCTATGTCAGCTCGACCCACATGCTGCTGCCGCGCGGGTTGAACCAGGTCTATGACGAATGGGGCGGCGAGAAAGCGTCGGGGATCCTGCTTCACGCCAAGTTCCTCGACAGCTTCGGCGCCAAGGCCGGCGAAGAGCTGCAGCGCCGGCAGCACTATGCGGGCTCGGCCGAATACAAGGCCTATGCGCGCGGCGGTGGCGACCCCGGACTCTGGTGCCAGTGGTCCGAGAAATACATCAACTGGCGGCAGCTCGAGATCCTCGGGCTGATGTCGAAAGGCAACTGGGCGTGAGTGTCGGGGTCGTCATGCTGGTGCACACCGCGCTCGACCGGGCGGCGCAGGTGGCGCGGCACTGGACCGCCGCCGGCTGCCCGGTGGTGCTGCATGTGGACAGCATGGTGCCGCAGCCGCAATATCAGCGCTTCACCGCCGCCCTCGCCGGCGATCCGCTGATCCGGTTCAGCCGCCGGCACCGCTGCGAGTGGGGCACCTGGGGGATCGTGCAGGCCTCGCAGGCGGCCTCCGAGCTGATGCTGGCCAGCTTCGCCGAGGTGCGCCACGTCTATCTGGCCTCGGGCGCCTGCCTGCCACTGCGTCCGGTGCGCCAGCTGATCGCCTATCTCGACGCGCGCCCGGACACCGATTTCATCGAAAGCGCGACCACCGCGGACGTGCCCTGGACGGTGGGCGGGCTGGATCACGAGCGCTTTACCCTGCGTTTCCCGTTCTCGTGGCGGACGCGCCGGCGTCTCTTCGACCGCTACGTGGCGCTGCAGCGCCGGATCGGGCTGAGGCGCCGCATCCCGGCGCGCCTGGTGCCGCATCTGGGCAGCCAGTGGT
>JAGRMU010000404.1 GCA_020441165.1 Sedimentitalea sp. | reverse complement strand
AGAACCCCGCGCCGAGGAACGGCGCTGCCAGATCGTTCACCGCCATCACGTCGAAACCCAGCGACGGCCAGCGGTTCTGGCTCTGCGCCTCCAGCCCGTCATAGAGCTCCTGCACGGTCGCGCGCGTGTTCGGCTCCTGCGCCGCGCCGCGCCCGACGGTGACCAGAGCGTTCGGCTCCTCGCTGCCGGCGGTCAGGACGCCCCGCGGGCGGTGATACTTGAAGGACCGCCCGATCAGCCGGACGTCGTTGGCCAGCAGCGCCGAGGCCAGCGTGTCGCCCCGGAACCCCTCGTAGAGGGTGCCGTCGAAGGTGAAGCGCAGCGGCGTCTTGCGATCGATCAGCCCGCGTCCCGGCAGCCTCATGCCGCCCCCCCGCGCGCCGCGTCCTGCGCCAGCTCGGTGGCCGCGATCGCATGGGTCACCGTATCGCGGGTGACCGCCAGCCAGGCGCCACAGCCGGCTTCATGATACCACAGCTCGCGGGTCTCGCCCGCCGGGTTGTCGCGCAGGTGCAGGTAGGCGTCCCAGGCCGCCGCGCCCGCCTCGGGGTCCGGCCGCTCCAGCGCCACCGCGGCGCCCTGGTAGTAGAACTCGCGCCGGTCGCGGTCGCCGCAGATCGGACAGGTGATCCTCATTCCGCGCCCCTCGTTTCTTCGTGGTCAGAAATACTCAAGTCCGCCGCCCCGTCCGCTCAGTGCAGGTTGTGCTGGGCGCCGGTGCCCTCTTCGTCCATCAGCCCGCGCCCGGTGCGGAAGCGGTCGAGCCGATAGCGCTTCGCCGCCCCGTGCGGGCGGTCGGTGGCGATCAGATGCGCGAAACAGTCGCCCGAACCCGGCACCGCCTTGAACCCGCCATAGCACCAGCCGCAGTTGAGATAGAGCCCGTCGATGCCGCTGCGGTCGATGATCGGCGAGCCGTCCGGGGTCATGTCCATGATCCCGCCCCAGGAGCGCAGCACCCGCGCCTTGCCGATCATCGGCATCAGCGTCATGCCGGCCTCCATCACATGCTCGGCCAGCGGCAGGTTGCCGCGCGCCGCGTAGGAGGCGTACATGTCCAGATCGCCGCCGAAGACCAGCCCGCCCTTGTC
>JAGRMU010000403.1:895-2991 GCA_020441165.1 Sedimentitalea sp. | reverse complement strand
AGGGCGTGCCGCGGGTGCTGAGCCATCCGAACGCGCCGGTCTGCCATATCGTCGGCTTCGGCGACAGCAGCGTCGACTACATCCTGCGGTTCTGGATCGTCGATCCCACCAAGGGGCTGACCAACATCCGCGGCAATGTCTTCCTGGCGCTCTGGGACGCGTTCCGCGAAAACGGCATCTCGATCCCCTTCCCGCAGCGCGAGGTGCGGATGATCGACGATCCCGAGACCGCGCGGCACCCGCCGCCGATGCCCGAAAAACCCGCCTGAGCCGGGGCTTCGGGCAGGGCGTTGTTGAAATGTCACGCATCGCTTGCTACATTCGGTTCATCCCCAGCGCCGGGGGCCAGGCGGCGCGATACAAGGAGGACGATGTCCTGTCACTACATGCGGACGTGGCGTTTGCCACCGATGACCGGGCCGGGGTCTTGACGGCCCAGACCCAGCCGACCAGCGAAGAGTTGCTCGCGCACATTCTCTCCTCTCTCGCAGATGACAAGGCCGAAGACGTCGTGCAGATCGACCTGCGCGGCAAGACGGCGATCGGCGACTACATGGTGATCGCCTCGGGCCGGTCGACCCGGCAGGTGGCGGCCATGTCGGAAAAGCTGGTCGAGCGGCTGAAGCAGGATTTCGGGCGCGTGGCCCGGGTCGAGGGCAAGGACATCGGAGACTGGGTGCTGATCGATACCGGCGACGTGATCGTTCACATCTTCCGCCCCGAGGTGCGCGAGTTCTACCAGCTGGAAAAGATGTGGCTGCCCGCGGGCGGCGCCGCCACGACCAACTGATCCGGACGGCGTGAAGGGCCTTTATCGATGCGCGTGCATCTCTGCGCGGTGGGCCGTTTGCGCGCCGGTCCCGAGAAGACCCTGATCGACGATTACCTGGCGCGGTTCGACCGCACCGGTCGCGCCCTCGGGCTGGGCCCGGCGCGAGTGATCGAGGTCGAGGATCGCAAGGGCGGCGGTGCGGCTGCCGAGGCGGCGCTGCTGCGCCGCGCGATCCCGCAAGGCGCCCTGATCTGCACATTGGACGAACGCGGGGCGCTGCTGAGTTCCCCAGACTTTGCCGCGCGGCTGGCCGGCTGGCGCGATGCCGGGCAGGGCGATCTTGCGCTGCTGATCGGCGGCGCGGACGGGATCGAGGCGGGCCTGCGCGCCGAGGCCGGATTCAGCCTGTCCTTCGGGCCGATGGTCTGGCCGCACCTGTTGGCGCGGGTGATGCTGGCCGAACAGCTCTACCGCGCCGCGACGATCCTGGCCGGCGGGCCCTATCACCGGGCCTGATCAGCGCAGCGGCACCGCGACCGTCGCTCCCGCCCAGCCATCGACCGAGCAGCGCGCCTCGATCCGCACCTGCCCGGTGCCGTCCGGGACCGGCACACCCGAGAGCGACCGGGTGAAGGGCTGCTCGTCCACATGGGGATGCAGCAGATCGCGCCGACCGATCTAGCGCCCCTCCGGATCCAGCACGCGCCAGCCGTCGGCATAGTGCTCCCATCCGGTATCGGGGTGCGACAGGGTGACGTCGAACCGCCAGCCCTGCGCGGTCTGCGTGGCGCGAACCGCGTCGATGGCCGGTGGATCGGCGAGGGCGGGCGCGGGGAGAAGGGCAAGCGCGAGCAGGACTTTCATGGTGCCATCCTGGCACGGCGGGGCGCCCAGCGCGGTCACGTCTGCGTGCCCGGCGGGATCCTGAGCAGGATCTCGCGCGAGTGCGAGGCGAATTCGCGCCGGTAGAGCACGCCCACCGTCAGCACCACCGCGACGATCAGCGGCACCGGACCCAGCAGCCAGCCGAGCGCCGCCAGCGCGAAATAGACCGAGCGCATCGCCCGGTTGAAGCTGCGCGCGGCGGTGATGCTGAGCTCGGCCGCCTGTTCGGCGCGCGGATAGGCGAGCGCCTCGTCGGCCTTGTTGGGTACCGCCGCCATCAGCACCGAGCAATACCCGAAGAGCCGGTGCGCCCAGACGAACTTGAGGAAGGCATTGGCGAGAAACAGCAGCACCACCAGCATCCGGATCTCCCAGACCACGGTCGGGGTGTGGTTCAGCGTCAGGTCCGCGGCGAGCCCGGCCAGCTGCTCGGTATTGC
>JAGRMU010000403.1:0-742 GCA_020441165.1 Sedimentitalea sp. | reverse complement strand
GCCCTCCATCAGCACCGAGACCGAGGGGCGGTGGGCCGCGGGGTTCTCGATCTTCCAGCCGATCCCGACCCAGGCCAGCACCAGGAGGGCCAGCGCGGCATAATCCAGCGCCGAGAACAGCGAGATGCGATCGATCCAGGTCATGGGTGCGGTCATGGGCCGGACTCTAGGGGCGGGCGGGCGCGCTTGCCATAGGGGAAAATTGGTCATATGTTTTGACCAGATCAGGAGGGATGCCCATGCAGATGCCGACACCCGACGCCGCGATCCTGGCCCGCAAGGCGCGGCTGGCCGAGCGGCTGCGGCAGGTCCTGCCGGCCGAGGCGGTGATCTCGGACCCGGCCGAAACCCGGGTCTACGAATGCGACGGGCTGACCGCCTATCGCTGCCCGCCGATGCTGGCGGTGCTGCCCGCCTCGACGCAGGAAGTGTCCGACATCCTGCGCATCTGCCACGAGGAAGGCGTGCCGGTGGTGCCGCGCGGCGCCGGCACCTCGCTGGCCGGGGGCGCCATGCCGACCGCCGATTCGGTGCTGCTGGGCGTGGCGCGGATGAACGCGGTGCTGGAGACGGATCTCGCCAACCGGCTGATCCGCGTGCAGACCGGGCGCACCAATCTCAGCGTCACCGGCGCGGTGGAGGCAGAGGGGTTCTTCTATGCCCCCGATCCGTCCAGCCAGCTGGCCTGCGCCATCGCCGGCAACATCGCGATGAATTCGGGCGGGGCGCATTGCCTGAAATA
>JAGRMU010000062.1 GCA_020441165.1 Sedimentitalea sp. | reverse complement strand
CGCAGCGCCTCGACGCGCTTCTCGCCCTCGCCCACCACCTTCAGCATCGCCAGCTCGCGCTCGACCGCGGCGCCCGCGACGGTCAGGTCCTGGACCTCGCGCACCGGCACGATGCGCCCCAGCTGCGCCTTGATCTGCTCGATCACCTGCGGCGTGCCGGTGGTGACGATGGTGATCCGGCTCAGGTGGCCGGTATGGTCCACCTCGGCCACGGTCAGGCTCTCGATGTTGTAGCCGCGCCCCGAGAAGAGGCCGATCACCCGCGCCAGCACGCCCGGCTCGTTCTCGCAGAGCACCGCCAGGGTATGCTTCTCGTTCACGTCCGAGAAGGTCGGGCGGAGGTTGTAGGCGGAATGCTTGCTCGCGCCTTTCTTGATATGGAGGGCTGACATCACTTGTCCTCTTTGTCAAAAGGGTCAAAGAGTTTGGAAAACAACTCATCGACGCCTTTGATTTCATCAAACTTACCCCAGTGCAACTCGCGCAGTTTCGGACGTTCGAGTTTTTGTCCCTGCGCATTCGCCTTGGTGTGTTTCGCAACTTTCAAGCCCAAGTCTCCGATCGGCATTCCTGCGCTTTGGCCAAACCATCCGAAAACTGTTGGATTTAGCGTGTCCGGATCAACCTTTATCCAAACTACACAGCCGCTGGGTTTATCCGCTAGCGCCGAGTTTATTTTTTGGAATCGCGTGGACCCGTCTGACTTGCTTGCCTTTAGCTGAACGTGTCGGGTTATTCCGTTGCAACTCAAAACCAGATCGTAGCCGTGCGCATCAGTTTGAGCGCGAGATACTTCTACGAAGCGGTCTACAGACCAACCATAGCTGCAGAGTTGCGCGAGAAAGATATACTCAATGTATTCCTCGCGCTCAGACGATCTGCGAGAATGCTTGTCGTCCATCTCACACCAGCACCGCGCCGCCGGCCTGGATCACGCCTTCGGTCTCGGCCTCGCCCAGCAGCATGTCGTTGTGTGCCTTGCCCGAGGGGATCATCGGGAAGCAGTTCTCGTGCTTCTCGACCAGGCAGTCGAAGATCACCGGACCGTCGTGGTCGATCATCTCCATGATCGCGTCGTCCAGGTCCGCCGGATCCTTGCAGAGGATCCCCTTGGCACCGAAGGCCTCGGCGAGCTTGACGAAATCGGGCAGCGCCTCGGACCAGCTGTGCGAATAGCGCGAGCCGTGCAGAAGCTCCTGCCACTGGCGCACCATGCCGAGGCGCTCGTTGTTGAGGATGAACTGCTTGACCGGCAGGCGGTACTGCACCGCGGTGCCCATCTCCTGCATGTTCATCAGCCAGCTCGCCTCGCCTGCCACGTTGATCACCAGCGCATCGGGATGGGCCATCTGCACCCCGATCGAGGCCGGAAAGCCGTAACCCATGGTGCCCAGCCCGCCGGAGGTCATCCAGCGGTTCGGCTCCTCGAAGCGCAGGTATTGCGCCGCCCACATCTGGTGCTGGCCGACCTCGGTGCAGATATAGCGGTCGCGGCCCTTGGTCAGCGCCTCCAGCCTGGCCAGCGCATGCTGCGGGCGGATCGTCTTGGGATTGTCGGTATAGGCCAGGCAATCGACCTTGCGCCATTCGTCGATCTTCATGTGCCAGCGGGTCACCGCCTCGGCATTGGTCTTCGCCCCGCGCGATTTCCACAGCGCCAGAATGTCCTCGAGCACATGGGCCACGTCGCCGACGATGGGGATGTCGGCCTTGATCACCTTGTTGATCGAGCTGGGATCGATGTCGATATGCGCCTTGGTCGATTTCGGGCTGAAGGCGTCGATGCGCCCGGTGATCCGGTCGTCGAAGCGGGCGCCGACATTGATCATCAGATCGCAATCATGCATCGCCAGGTTCGCCTCGTAGAGGCCGTGCATCCCCAGCATCCCCAGCCAGTTCCGGCCCGAGGCCGGGTAGGCGCCCAGCCCCATCAGCGTCGAGGTGATCGGAAACCCCGTCGCCTCGACCAACTCGCGCAACAGCCGCGAGGCCTCGGGACCCGAGTTGATCACCCCGCCGCCGGTATAGAAAATCGGCTTCTTGGCCTTTTCCATCGCCTCGACCAGCTCGGTGATCTCGTCCATGTCGCCGCGCAGGCGCGGGTGATAGTGGCTCGCCGAGGCGTTCGGCCCGGTATAGGTGCCGGTGGCGAACTGCACGTCCTTGGGGATGTCGACCAGTACCGGCCCCGGTCGCCCGGCGGTGGCGACATGGAAGGCCTCGTGGATCACCGCCGAGAGCTTGTCGGTGTCCTTGACCAGCCAGTTGTGCTTGGTGCAGGGGCGGGTGATGCCCACCGTATCGGCCTCCTGGAAGGCGTCCGAGCCGATCATGAAGGTCGGGACCTGTCCGGTCAGCACCACGATCGGGATCGAATCCATCAGCGCGTCGGTCAGCCCGGTCACCGCGTTGGTGGCGCCCGGTCCCGAGGTCACCAGCACCACACCGGGCTTGCCGGTCGAGCGCGCATAGCCCTCGGCGGCATGCACCGCGCCCTGCTCGTGGCGCACCAGGACGTGGCGGATGTCGTTCTGCAGGAACACCTCGTCATAGATCGGCAGGACCGCGCCGCCGGGATAGCCGAATACCGTGTCCACGCCCTGATCCTTCAGGGCCTGAACCACCATCTTTGCTCCGGTCATGTCACGTGTCATCTGCCTTGCTCCATCCACGTCCAGGTCTGCGCACAAAAAAGCCCCCGAAATTCCGGAGGCGCATGGGTCGAGATATGGTCTACCGTCACCGGCCCATGCGCTTGGTTCCCACGATTACGACCAGGGCGGACATGCCTTGCGCTCCTTTGTGCTGCGCGGACATTAGGAGCGGCGGGCGGGGGCGTCAACCGGCAATCGGGCGGAAAGAAATGTCGCGCGCACGCCGAAAACTTTGCGTTTCTTGCGGTTTGGCGTGGCAAAACAACCGAAGTGCAAAAATGCCGCAGCCCGCGGGGCGGCTCCGGCGTACCCGCCGGCCCTGCCGTCAGCCCGTCTGCAACCGGCGCAGCACGTAGAGGCGGATCGCCGAGGCCAGCCCGCACTCGGTGCCGCGGCGGGCGTCGATCTCGGCGGCCAGCGCGTTGATCGGCCGCCCCTCCGCTTCTGCGATGGCGCGGAACGCCTCCCAGAACTCGTCCTCCAGCGAGACCGAGGTGCGGTGCCCGCGCAGGGTCAGCGAGTGCTTTTTCGGCCGGCCGTTCATTCGCCGCGCTTGTGCCCGTCGAGATCGCGCTGCGCCTTCTCGTCCCGCGCCTTCTCCAGCGCCTTGTCTGCCTTGCTGCGGCCGAACTTGGCGGCGTTCTCGTCGGCGCGGGCCCTGTCCTCGGCCCGCGCCTTGTCCTTGCGAAACCGGTTCAGATTGACCGGCTTGCCCATCACTTCGGGCCGATCATCTTCTCGGGCCGCACCACGCGGTCGAAGGTCTCGGCATCGACGAAGCCCAGGGCGATGGCCTCTTCCTTCAGCGTCGTGCCGTTCTTGTGCGCGGTCTTGGCGACCTTGGTGGCGTTGTCATAGCCGATCTCGGGGGCCAGCGCGGTGACCAGCATCAGCGATTCGCGCATCAGCTTGTCGATGCGCTCCCGGTCCGCCTGCAGCCCCGCGACCAGGTTGTCGGTGAAGGCCGAGGCGGCGTCGCCCAGCAGCTGCATGGATTGCAGCACGTTATAGGCCATCATCGGCTTGTAGACGTTCAGCTCGAAATGGCCCTGGCTGCCGGC
>JAGRMU010000402.1 GCA_020441165.1 Sedimentitalea sp. | reverse complement strand
AGCTCGGGATATTCGCGGAACTGCGCGACGAGGGTCTTGCCGCTCTTCATCGCGGTCTCGCCGAAATCGGCCCAGGTCAGGGCGAAGGTCAGCGCGCCGAGGCCGAAAAGCAGCCAGAAGTTCGCCTGCCAGCCGAGGGCCTCGCCCAGAACGCCGCCGATGGCGGGGCCGACCATCGGCACCACCGCCATGCCCATGGTGACGTATCCGATCATGCTGGCCGCCCGGTCCTCGTCGAACATGTCGCGCACGGCCGCGCGGCTCAGCACCATGCAGACCGCCACCACCGCCTGGCACATCCGGAAGACCAGGAAGATCTCGGCGGTGGGCGCCAGGATGCAGCCCAGCGTGGCCAGCACGAAGAGGGCGAGCCCCCAGAGGATCACCGGCCGGCGCCCGAACATGTCCGAGACCGGGCCGATGAAGACCTGCAGGATCGCGCTGGAGCCGAGGTAGAGCGCCACCGACAGCTGCATCACCCCGTAATCGGTGTCGAAATGGTCGGCCATGGCCGGCAGGCTGGGCAGAAAGATGTTCATCGCCATCGCCGACATCCCCGCCATCAGGATCAGCGTCAGGATGTGGGGCGGCGTCTGGCGGCGGAGCAGGGCCTGGCTGCGGGGATCGGACATTCCCGGGAGGTAGAACGTCCTTCACATGTTGTCCATCTCTCGCGCGCCGCGCAAGGCCGGGATGAATTGGCGGGGGCGGGCGATGGCGGTTTTGCGGGCAGTCAGTGGCCTATCAACCAAGTCGTATTGCGCCACCACGCTTGCCGCCCTGGAGCCGCTGTCGTCTGCGCCGCCGCGCGTACAGCGCAGGGACGCGGGGAGGCGTTACACCAGGATGTCGTCGCGCAGATCGGCGATGGTGATGTCGTGCACCGTCAGCTGTCCGCCGGCGCCGAAGTCGAAGACCACGTCTTGGCCGATCTCGCTGGCCTTGGCGAGGATGCCGCCCTTCTTGCCGAGCCCGTCGAAGCGCAGGTGATCCACATCGTCCTTGAAATCGAGGATGCGGTCATCGCCGCCATTCTTCGCAAAGACGAACTTGTCCGATCCGCTGTGCCCGACCAGGATGTCGTTCCCCGCCTCGCCGAGCAGCGTGTCGTTGCCCTTGCCGCCTTTCAGGATATCGTTTCCGCTGCCGCCCCTGAGCGTGTCGTTGTGCTTCTGGCCGTAGAGCCGGTCGTTGCCCGTTCCCCCAAGCATCCGATCGTTGCCCCATCCACCCCAAAGGCTGTCATGGCCGGTCTGGCCGTTCACGAGATCCTTGCCCGAGCTTCCGTACAGCTTGTCCTTGCCGCCGCCGCCCAGCAGCGTGTCCTCGCCCGCGCCGCCGGTCAGGCGATTGTGCCAGCCGTTGCCGATCAGCTTGTCGTCGCCGCTGCCGCCCTTGGCGTTCTCGATCCGAGTGCCATAGGCGATGACCATATCGGGGTATTTGCCGAAGGTGGAAAACGCGCCCTCGCGCAGGTCGAGCAGCACCGACTTGCTGCGCGCGCTGGCGTCGAACGTGTCGGTGCCGCCGCTGTCCCAGACCGAATCCACGGTCGAATTGCGCGGGCCGGTGTAGACCGAATTGCCGGTCCGGTTCGCCGCCGCGCCCCAGATGTCCTGCAGCGCGTAGATATCATAGAGCATCATCGCGTCGCTGTCCTGACCGTTGTCGGGATTGGCGTCATAGGACATCACGGTGAACTTGTTGTTGTCCTCGGCGCGCGGCAGGGTGTGGGTGTCGCTGAACGGGTGCTTGAGGCCGAGCGCGTGGCCGATCTCGTGCAGCAGCAGATCGATCTGCCCGGGCTTGGACAGGTCCAGATCCCTGTCGAAGACCGCATAGCCGTCCCAGTTCAGGATGTTGCTGCCCGAATAGCTCATCGAATAGCCGCCGCGCCCTGCGGTGGCGTTGTCGAGGTCCACTTTCCCGAAATTCATGTCCGGATCGCCCGACCCCGCGACCTCGACGAACTCGACGTTCAGCAGCGTCTCGACATAGCTCAGCACGCTCCGGGTGGCGGCCTTCTCGGCACCCGAGAAGTTGGTCCATCCGTAATAGGTGCTGCCGGTCGGCAAGTCGGCTGGCCGGCTTGTCCCGGCAAACTGGAAGGTGATCTGATACCGGGCATGGCCGGTCTCGTTCATCGGGTTCTTGTCGGTGAAGCTGGAAAACTGCATCGCGTCCAGCATCTGCGCCTTGCTCACCATGGCCGGGATCCTCTTCTCCGTCGGGTGTTCGGGTGGACTGCATCCTCAGGGCGGGAGTATGACGGGATCACGGACACCGGATCAAGCTTAGCCAATTTACAATTTGCGGCTCATTGCGGGCAAATACTTTGCAAATTTGCGGAATTTGACTTTGGGCTGGCGCCCGGGGTCTGTATGTTCCGCGGACATATGCGAAAGGGGCCCTGATCCATGAAAGACATCCTCTCCGAGTTGGACGAGCGGCGCAAGGAAGCCCGCCTGGGCGGCGGACAACGGCGGATTGACGCTCAGCACGCCCGGGGCAAGCTGACCGCGCGCGAGCGGATCGAGCTTCTGCTGGACGAGGGCAGCTTCGAGGAGTTCGACATGTTCGTCGCCCATCGCTGCACCGATTTCGGCATGGAACAGCAGCGACCCTATGGCGACGGGGTGGTCACCGGCTGGGGGACGATCAACGGACGGATGGTCTATGTGTTCAGCCAGGACTTCACCGTCTTCGGCGGCTCGCTCTCCGAGACCCACGCCCAGAAGATCTGCAAGA
>JAGRMU010000401.1 GCA_020441165.1 Sedimentitalea sp. | reverse complement strand
CGGCGCCGGCATCCTGCGCCTCGAACAGGCTCTGGGTCAGGTCGCCCCAGTGAAAGTTCTTCACCGTCGGATCAACGCTTTCCGTCGGAATGCGGCGGACCCTGGACACGATCAGGTGCATCCCGCGCCGCATCATCTCCTCCGAGGCGACGGAAATCCAAGGGATCGCGAGGCAGACAAGGTAGCTGCGGCAGTTGGCCGGATGGCGGGTCATCCCCGGCGGGGGCGCGCCGCGCAGGCATTCCATCGAGACATAGGCGTCCCTGAGGCCGGCCATCGCCACCAGCCGGTTCAGGATCGCCGCAATCTGCTCATCGGATTCCTCCGTCTGCATCCGCAGGCTGCGCATCGACGCGCGGAACCTGCGGATATGATCGTCCAGGCGAAAGAACGCGCCGTTCCGCACGCCGACCACGTCATAGGTGACGTCCGAGCGCCGGTACCCGGCGTCCAGCACCGGGATCGCGGCCTGCCCGACCGGCATGTACCGACCGTCCATGTAGGCGGCCCCCTTCGTGAAATCCTGTTGCGCCATCGCCGTCTCCTTCGTCATCGGCATCTCGTCCGCTTTCGTGCCCGTGCTCGCGTTGCCCGCGTTAGCGGCTGCCCGCGCCGGCGTCGGCTTCGTGGGCGGCCAGATGCAACCGAAGGTTTCGCCCGCCCTCGAAAAGGTCCATGCGGATCGCCTGGCGCAGCGCATAGGCATCGCGCGCGCGCAGCGCGTCCAGCACATTGAGATGCTGATGCCGCTCGGCATAGGTCGGATGCGCATCGGGATAGAGCTCGCTCAGGAGCGGCCCGACCCGGATCCAGAGGCTTTCCAGAACCTCGGTCAGCGTGGGCATGCCCGACCTTACATAGAGCCCGAAATGGAAATCGAAATTCGTCTGCAGTGCGGTCGGCCAGTCCTGGGCCGCTTCGGCCGCGATCAGCGCGTCATGGGTCGCGGCCAGCTCATCGATGATCGCGTCGTCGATAAACGGCAGCGCCCGCTCGGCCGCCATCGGCTCGAGGCTCATCCGGATGTCGCGGATATCCATGTATTCCCGCAATGTCAGCCGCCGCACCCGGATGTAATAGCGCGGCCGGANNATCTCGATGGCGCCTTCGTGCGCCAATTGGAACAAGGCCTCGCGCACCGGCGTTTCCGAGGTTCCCATCCGCTGCGCCAGATCGCGGACCTTCAGCCGCTGGTGCGGCTTCATTTCTGCCCGCATCAGGGCACGGCGCAACCGGGCATAGACCACCTCGGACAGCGATCCGGTCGCGCCTTCCGCCGTCGACGCGTCTGCGCTCAGATCATCCATTTCCGCCCCGATTCGCGCGCCGACGCCACGCCGCTTGGGCCGGTCGCACCGCCGGCATGGTCAATCTTTTCGACGATTTCGATGTTTCACAAGACATGCGCCGTCCCATCGCCTCCCGAGTCGGCTCGGAATGTCGTTTTTGATATATCACAATTCGCCGGAGTGAACGAAATTCTCTGGACAGATTGCCATCTGGCGTGCCTAGAATGGGTGAAAGTGGTAAATTTCCGCTGTTTTGATATATCGTGCGGCCGACCTACGGGCGGACGACGCTGAATCGGGGGACAAGATGCCGAACCGATCAAATGTCAGCCTCGCGGTTCTCGAGGATCGCGCCAAGTTCATACGGACCGAAACTGTTCGCCTGGCGC
>JAGRMU010000400.1 GCA_020441165.1 Sedimentitalea sp. | reverse complement strand
GAGAACGTCTCGCCCGCGCGGAGCCTGGATCTGACGCCGCAAACCGAGCGCAAGCTGCGCCGCAAATGCGCCGACGAGTTCGAGCTCTACAACAGCATCGGCTGAACGCCTGGCGGCCGTGGCCCGCATTTTGTCAGTTCGCACGGGTGCGACAGACCCGATCGGAACGCGTCAGTGAAGCTGCTGATGAACGGTCTCGGTGAGTTGGCTGAGCGAGAAGGGCTTGGGCAGGAAGACCGAGTTGGGTACCGCCGGCTGCGCGTCTCCGAAGGCGCCCTCGGCATAGCCGGAGACGAAGACGACCCGGACGTCGGGGCGGGTCTTCAGGGCCTCGCGAACCCAGCTCGGCCCGTCCATTCCCGGCATCACCACGTCGGTGACGAAGACATCAACGCTCAGCGTCGGATCCTCCAGGGTCTTCAGGGCGTCCTCGGCGCATTCGGCCTCAAGCACGGTGTAGCCGCGCAGGCGCAGGGCCCGCGAGGCGAAGGCGCGCACCGGCGCCTCGTCCTCGACCAGAAGCACGACGCCCTCGCCGTGAATCGGCGCCGCCGCGGGTTTTGGGACCGGCGCGGCTACCGCAGCCTCGACATCGCCCTCGTAGACGGGGAAATAGAGCGTGAAGGCGGTGCCGCTGCCCGGCACGCTGTCGACGAAGATGAAACCGCCGGTCTGCTTGATGATCCCGTAGGCCGTGGACAGGCCCAGCCCGGTGCCTTCGCCAGTGCGCTTGGTGGTGTAGAACGGCTCGAACACCTTCTGCAGCTTGTCCGACTCGATGCCGATCCCCTCGTCGCAGACCCTGACCGAGACATATTCGCCGGCGGGCACCGTGGCCCGGTCCCGTGACAGCGCCTCGTTGAGGGTGACAACCTCGGTCTCGATACGGATCTCGCCGCCCTTCGGCATCGCATCGCGGGCATTGACCACCAGGTTCATCAGCACCTGTTCGAGTTGCCGCTTGTCGGCGCGGATCGACTTGAGCACCGGATCGTGGCTGAGCGTCAGCGTCACCTTCTCGCCGACCAGCCGGTTGAGCAGATGGGTCAGGTCCGACAGGGTGTCGCGCAGATCGAGGATCTCGGGGCGCAGGGTCTGCTTGCGCGAGAAGGCCAGAAGCTGGCTGACCAGGGCCGCGGCGCGATTGGCGTTCTGGTTGATCTGCACCAGGTCGCCATAGTCCTGGTCGCCCTGATCGTGGCGCAGCAGCAGCAGGTCGCAATGCCCCGAGATCGCGGTCAGCAGATTGTTGAAATCATGCGCGACACCGCCCGCGAGCTGCCCGATCGCCTGCATCTTCTGGCTCTGGACGAACTGCGCCTCGAGCGTCTTCAGTTCGGTGGCGTCATTGAGCACCGCGATCAGCAGGGTCTCGCCATTCTCTCGGACGCGGCTCAGCGTCACCTGGACGAACACCTCGCGGTCCTGCCGGGCGAGGCGCAGGAACTCCGAGCTATGGGTGGTCTTCTCTTCGACCGTGTCGCGCAGCCAGTCGCCGATGGGGCGCCCGAGCCCCTGCATGACCTGGCCCAGCATGGTATCGGCGTCGATGTCGACCCCGATCAGCGTGCTCGCCAGCCGGTTGGCCATCAGGATCCGGCCCGAGGCCGAGATCTTGATCATCGGCACCGGAAGGGTCTCGAAGGCGGCCCCGGTATCGGTCGTCGCGGCGCCGCTGGAGGTCAGGAAGAACAGCTCTTGCCGGCCGGCGACGCTGTCGTTCTCGGCCACCATCACGTCGACCGGCCCGCTCTTGGTGGTGATCGTGTTCACCGCTCCGGGCACGATCGGCAGGGTCACGAAGAGTCGGTCGAGCGCCTTGACGCGCTCGCCGACCAGGGAGCGGGCGGCATCGTTCATGAACAGCACCGCGCCCGAGCGGCCGACGGTGATCATCGGCACCGGCAGGGTTTCCGAGCTGCGCCCGGTCGAGCGTTCGGGCATGTCCTCGATCCGCCACAAGAAACCCTGGGCGCCGATCTCGTGCACTGCCACCCGGACATGGCCGCGCCGCGTCACCACGTCCTCGCGGGCCGAGCCGTCCAGCTTGGCGCGGCATCGCAGCCGGTAGAGCACCGCTGTCGGATTGGCGAAGACCGCGCGCAGGCACCCGGCGAGCGTTTCGCTCTCGGTGTCGGAAAACCGCACCCCCGCCGAGGCATTGCGGGCCGTGATCGCGCCCTCCTCGTCGGTCACGAAGCTGGGCGACGCGTCCTTCTCGATGAAACCGGCCAGCACGTCGACAGCGGCCTCGCGCGCGGTCCTTCTCTGGCGCGCCAGAACCAGCATCGCCAGCGCGGCGAGCATCATCGCCGCCCCTGCCCCGGCCAGGCCATAGGCGACGATCCCGGGCGGCGCGACGAGCCGGGCCGCCACGATCAGCGCTGCCGCCACGATCAGCGCCAGCATCACCCGGCCGCGCGCCGGCGGCGATGCCGGCGCGGTCAGCATCGGCGAGGGCATGTCCGAGGCATCGTAACTGGTCACTTCGCGACTCCGCTAAGGGATTCTCTCCGGCCCATTTCGCGTCATAGGTGTTAATCCCGGCTTAACGCGCGAAAACACCCGTTTAGGTTGTATAGCGGCGCGTAGCTTCACGCGTCAAGTGCGCCGTGAAGAACCCGTCCGTTCCCTCCTCCACCGGCCAGCGCCGCTGGAAGGTGCAGGACCAGCCGGGATGGGCGGCGAGGAATCCCGCAATGCGGCTTTCGTTCTCCTCCGTCAGCACCGAGCAGGTCGCATAGGCGAGGTATCCCGCGGGCGCAGTCAGCGTCGCCGCCTGGCGCAGGATCGCGTCCTGGATGCCGGTCAGCACGCTCAGATGCGCCTCGGACAGGCGCCATTTGCCCTCCGGATCGCGGCGCCAGGAGCCGCTGCCCGAGCAGGGCACGTCGCAGAGCACCAGGTCGAACGGGCCGGCGCGGTCAAGGTCGGCACTCGCCAGCTCGATCACAGTCACGCCCGCCCGCGCCGCGCGCGGCCCCAGGTCGCGCATCCGGCCGGGATCGGCATCATGGGCAAAAACCTCGATCCGCGCCCGCGCGGCCATCGCCAGGCTCTTGCCGCCGCCCCCGGCACAGAAATCCAGCACCCGCATCCCGTCTGTGAGCGGAAGCGCATCGACCAGCGCCTGGCTGGCCGCATCCTGCAATTCGACCAGCCCCTCGAGATAGGCGGCGCTCTGCCGGATGCGGCGGCTGCCCGACGTCACCTGCAGGGCGGTGGCCGAGGCCGGGTGCGGCATGCAGTCGACGCCGTCGCGGGCCAGGCTCTCGCACGCGGCATCGAGCGTCCCCTTGCCTGGATTGACCCGCAGATGGGTCCCGGACCGGTGCTGAAGGCTGGCGGCGGCGTCCGGGGCGGCGGCGCCAAGGCTGGCCTCGAACCGGGGCCAGAGCCAGTCGGGCATGTCCAGCCGCTCGGCAAGGCCGGTCGCGGGACCGCCCGCCGCCGTCTCGGCCGCGTCCAGCGCAAGCGGCGCATAGGGGCCGGCGCCGAACACCGTGTCCGGATCGGTCCCCGACCGGCGCAGCAGGCCCAACATCAACCCGCGTCCGCTCTCGGCCCCGCCAAGGGCCGCCAGCGAGCGCCGGCAGCGCCAGGCATCGAAGACGTGATCGCGTACCGCCGCGCGGTCCTTGGAGCCGGCAAACCGGCTGCGGCGCGCCCAGCGGGTCAGCGCCTGCTCGGCCGCCATCCCGGCGAGCATCGCGTCCAGGACGTCGATCGCCGCCTGCACCCTAGCCGCCGGTGTCACGGGGCGCCTCCGTCCCCGGACAGGTGCGTGAGCTGGGGGAACCGCTTCGGCAACTGCGCTGAAGATTGAAGCGATAACGGGGAGCGTCTCCCCCGCACATGCGATTGCGCCAAAAACGTAAAGGCCACGAGGCGGGAAAGACCCTCATGCGATCCGTCGTCAGCCCCCGTGAAAGACCGGGCGGACGGCGCACCCGAAAAGGCGCACGGTATTCTAGATACCACGGTAATTCGGAATTTCGCGGGGGACCTGAACATCATGCACGTGCGCATCTATTTTCATAAGCTGTTATTTTCACTTGTTTATTAACTCTTTCGCATCAGCTCGCTTCAGCCGATCATGATCAGACCGAAGATCTATACTCGTAAATGGCTGGATGGAAGGCCACCCTTCGCGCTCCAGCACCTCTGCTACGTCTGAAGCTGGAATTCGCCGGATTCGATGCTACGCGTCAGTAAAAAAGAAAGTTAAGTAGACACTCTGAAAGTATACCGCTTACGCCAAACGGCTCTCGGCTTGCCGCGATGGTGGAGTTCAGGAATGCGGGTGCGGGCCCAAC
>JAGRMU010000399.1 GCA_020441165.1 Sedimentitalea sp. | reverse complement strand
CAGAGCGTCAGGTCGAAGCCCTGCTCGTAGGGGTGTCCGGCAATTCCGCGCCAGCGCTCTGCGAACCGCTCTGCATAGCAGTTGTCACAACCAGGACCGACCTTGGTGCAGCTCGTCACCGGGTTCCAAGTCGCGTCCGTCCATTCGATGTCTGACTTCTGGGCCAACTGCTCGCCTCACACTTTTTCATGATGCTAACACGCGGCTGACTCAGCACAAAGCGCGAACGACCGCTGTGGCGAGTGGTCGCCACACGGATTTCAAAAGATCACTTGAAAGCTAAGACTTGAGGCTGTTCACCGGAACGGAGGCGGTTAACAGCTCCGGAGAATATCGGCCTGGAGAGAATGCATTCGTGCCCTTCGGGGCGTGGGGCGGTTAACAGCCCCTCTCGCATAACCCCCTAATACAAAGGAAAAATCCGGCCGCGGCCGGATCGGGAGAACGCTTTCGCGAGGGCAAGTGGCGGAGAGACAGGGATTCGAACCCTGGGAGGGCTTGCGCCCTCAACGGTTTTCGAGACCGCCCCGTTCGACCACTCCGGCACCTCTCCAGCGGAACTTTGCCTAGTCGGTCTTTCTGTCCGGTGCAAGAGGCTGCATCGCACACCGAGAAGATTCAAGTCTGTCTCGCGCTGCTCGCCCCGTCCGTCGTCCGACCGCAGGCTTGCCGATGGGTTGAAGAGTTGGTGATCCTGGACCGTTTGAAGTCTGCTCGTTGGGGATTGTCCACGCGCGCAGATCGCCTACACTTTACGGATGATGACTTATTTCCAACTTCGTTTTGTGAACGCATGGCTCGTTCGAATCGTCGGAACCCTCGGCGTACTTGCCTGCCTGCTGTTCGCGACCCCGTCCCATGCCGCCGACCGTGCGCGAATCGAGGCGTTTCTCTCCGTGACCGGCTTTGACGTGGCTCTGGACAGCATCGCCTTCGCGGCCGGTTCCGCGCCGGACATGCTGGGGCTCGATCCCGAGGAGTTCGGCTCGGATTGGTCGCGCCTGACCGAGCAGGTCTTCGACACCGAGGTGATGCACGAGATCGCCCTCGACATCCTCGAAGCGACCCTGACCGACGAGCTGCTGACCCATGCGGCGGGGTTCTATGCCACCGATCTGGGGCAGCGGCTGGTGGTGGCCGAGAATGCCTCGCACAGTGTCGCGGACGATACCGAGCAGCAGCGGGAGGGGCAGGGGATCGTCGACGAGTTGGCCGCCACGGACGCCCCGCGTCTGGAGATCTTCAAGCGGATGAACCGGGCCATCGACGCCTCGGGCAATTCTCTGCGGGCGCTGCAGGAGATCCAGATGCGTTTCCTGATGGCGGCCAGCGCCGCGGGGGTAATCGAGCTGCAGCTCGATCCCGATGCGCTGCGCGCTCTGCTCGAGGCGCAGGAGCCCGAGATGCGCCGCGCGCTGGAACGGTCCTCGCTCGCCTCCTCTGCCTATACCTATCGCGACTTCACCGATGCCGATCTGCTGGCTTATGTGGAGGCCCTGGAAGACCCGCGAATGCAACGGGTCTACGAGCTGCTGAACGCGGTTCAGTTCGAGATCATGGCCGGGCGCTTCGAGGTGCTGGCCGGCAGGATGGCGGATCTGCAACCCGGTCAGGATATCTGAATCCGGCCGGTCCGCAGAACACGGGCAGCGGATCATCGGCGGCCCAGATTGCCGGTTGACAGGTCGCGCGGATACGATCATAAGCGCGCGACCCGGCCCGAGGCTTCGCCGCCGGGTATCGTCATCACATCGCCCTAAAGGGGCGCGCTGTCCGCGGTGGCCTTGCCGAGAAAGGCCGAAACACCCGAGGTTCGGGGACCACAGGACGCGGCAGACAAAGGAAAAGACGCATGTTTGCGGTTCTCAAGACCGGCGGCAAGCAGTACAAGGTTCAGCCCGGCGACATGCTCCGGGTCGAGAAACTGGCTGCGGACGCTGGCGAAAAGATTCAGTTCAACGACATCCTGATGCTCGGCGGCGACAGCCCCGTGGTCGGATCGCCGCTGGTTGTTGGCGCCGGCGTTCAGGCCGAGGTCATCGACCAGATCAAGGGCGAGAAGGTCATCCATTTCGTCAAGCGCCGCCGCAAGCACGGCTCGCAGCGCACCAAGGGTCATCGCCAGAAGCTGACCCTGGTCAAGGTAACCGAGATCCTGGCCTCCGGTGCCGAGAAATCGGGCGTCAAGGCTGCGATCGGCGCCGGTTCGGTCTCCGGCGTTGCCATGGCGGCCGCGCAGCCCGCCATGGCCGAAACCAAGCCGGCCAAGGCCGAGGCAGCATCGAAAACCGCCACTGGCGGCGACGATCTGAAGAAACTGTCGGGTGTCGGCCCGGCGCTCGAGAAGAAACTGCATGACGCAGGCGTGACCAGCTTTGCCCAGATCGCGGCATGGACGGAAGCGGACGTCGCTGCTATCGACGAGCAGCTGTCGTTCAAGGGCCGGATCGAGCGCGAGGGCTGGATCGCCCAGGCCCGTGAACTGGCCCAAGGGTAAGGAGAGAAAGCATGGCACACAAGAAAGCAGGCGGATCCTCCCGCAACGGTCGCGATTCGGACGGTCGCCGCCTCGGCGTCAAGCTCTATGGCGGCCAGGTCGCGATCCCGGGCAACATCATCGTGCGTCAGCGCGGCACCAAGTTCTGGCCGGGCACCGGCGTCGGCATGGGCCGGGACCACACGATCTTCGCCACCGTCGAGGGGGCGGTGTCCTTCCGGACGGGCTTGAAGGGCCGCACCTTCATTTCGGTTCTGCCCGCCGCGGCTGCCGCGGAATAGGTCGCTCCCGCAAGTTAACGATGTCTTAACGGGGATCGGCGATGAATGCCGATCCCCGCACCGCTTCGTGACCTCGGTCAAGGCGCGTGTGCCGGTCTCTGCGAGACTGGGCCGGAGCGCGAAGGGTTGGGGCCTGGCGGTTGCAACAGTCGCGGCCCATGCCTAGCTGAAAAGAACAAGGCCCGGGTCGGCCCGCCGGGCCGCATCGTGGTGTTCGGAGGAGGAACATGCGCATGAAACTGGACAGTATCATCAACCAGCCGGTGATCGAGACCGAGCGGTTCGACCTGCGCCCTCTGCGCCGATCGGACAAGGGGTTGATCGAGCTTTACGGCAGCGACGAGCGGGTGGCGCGGATGACCACCTCGATCCCGCATCCGCTGCCGCCTGGCGTTGTCGATGCGTTGATCACCCGCGCGATGGCCTCCGAGCGCGATGAGGATGTCTGGGCCATGGACGGGTTGAAATCCGGCGGCTCCGAGGTGATGGGGCTGATCTCGCTGGTCAAGATGGACCGCAACCAGTCCGAGGTCGGTTATTGGGTGGCGCCGATCTACTGGAACACCGGGCTGGCCTCCGAGGCGGTGCAGGCTCTGGTTCGGGCCAATCCGCTGGAAAACGCCACCATGTTCGCGTCGGTCTTTCAGGACAACCCGGCCTCGGCCCGGGTTCTGATCCATTGCGGCTTCGAATACCTGGGCGACGCGGAAAGCTATTGCGTGGCGCGCGACACCACCGTTCCCACCTGGACCTACAGCCGAAAACTCTGATTGAGCCCGGCGGGGCCTTTGCGGTAGGGATCGCGCATGAAATTTCTCGATCTCGCAAAGGTTCAGATCCGCTCCGGATCGGGCGGCAATGGCTGCGTCAGTTTCCGGCGCGAGAAATTCATCGAGTTCGGCGGTCCCGATGGCGGCGATGGCGGCGATGGCGGCTCGGTCTGGGCCGAGGCGGTGGACGGGCTCAACACGCTGATCGATTTTCGCTATCAGCAGCATTTCTTCGCCGGCAACGGCCAGCCCGGCATGGGCCGGCAGCGCACCGGCAAGGATGGCGCCGATGTCGTGCTGAAGGTGCCGGTGGGGACCGAGATCCTCGACGAGGACCAGGAGACCGTGATCGCCGATCTCACCGAGACCGGCCAGCGGGTCGAGCTGGCCCGGGGCGGCAATGGCGGGTTCGGCAACCTGCATTTCAAGACCTCTACCAACCAGGCGCCGCGCCGCGCCAATCCCGGCCAGGACGGGGTCGAGCGGGTGCTCTGGCTGCGTCTCAAGCTGATCGCCGATGCCGGGCTGCTGGGCCTGCCCAACGCGGGCAAGTCGACCTTTCTGGCGGCGACCTCCAATGCCCGGCCGAAGATCGCCGACTATCCGTTCACCACGCTGCATCCCAATCTCGGGGTGGTCGGCGTGGACGGGGCCGAGTTCGTCATCGCCGACATTCCCGGCCTGATCGCCGGCGCCCATGAGGGGCGGGGGATCGGCGACCGATTCCTGGGCCATGTCGAACGCTGCGCGGTTCTGCTGCATCTGGTCGATGGCACGTCGCCGAATATCGCCGAGGATTACCGCACCATCATCGACGAACTTGAGGCCTATGGCGGGGCGCTCGCGGACAAGCCGCGCGTCACCGCGCTGAACAAGATCGACGCGCTGGACGAGGACGAACGCAAGGCGGCGCGCGCAGAACTCGAGAAGGCCAGCGGAGGGCGGGTCTTGATGATGTCCGGGGTCAGCGGCGAGGGGCTGACCGAGGTGCTGCGAGCACTGCGGGCGGAAATCGCCGAGGATCGCCTGCGCCATAGGCCCCCGACCGAGGAGGCGCCGTGGCAGCCCTGACCGATGCCCGCCGCCTGGTGGTCAAGATCGGCTCGGCCCTGCTGGTGGACCGGGCCAGCGGGACACTGCGCGGCGACTGGCTGAGGTCGCTGGCCGAGGATGTGGCGTGGCTCAAGGGACGGGGCGCGGACGTGATCCTGGTCTCGTCGGGCTCGATCGCGCTTGGGCGCGGGGTGCTGGGCCTCGGCAGTGCCGACCTGCCGCTCGAACAGTCCCAGGCTGCCGCCGCCGTCGGGCAGATCCGCCTGGCGCGGGCCTATGAAGAGGTGCTGGCCCCCCACGGGATCACCACCGCGCAGGTTCTGGTCACCCTCGAGGACAGCGCCGACCGCCGCCGCTATCTCAACAGCCGGGCAACGCTGGAGACTCTGCTGGGCTTCGGCGCGGTGCCGATCGTCAACGAGAACGACACCGTGGCCACCGACGAGATCCGCTATGGCGACAACGACCGGCTTGCGGCGCAGGTGGCGGTCACCATCGGCGCCGACCAGCTGGTGCTGCTCTCGGACGTGGACGGCTTTTACTCCGGCAATCCGGCCCAGGACGCCGCGGCTCGCCGCTTCGACGTGATCGACCGCATCACCCCGCAGATCGAGGCGATGGCCGGCGATGCCGGTTCGGGCCTTTCCAAGGGCGGCATGAAGACCAAGCTGATGGCGGCGAAGATGGCAACCGCAGGCGGATGCGCCATGGCGATTGCATTAGGATCACCGCACAACCCTCTGCGCAATATCGAGAACGGTGCGCCGAGCACCTGGTTCACCGCGCAGCTCGATCCGCAGGTTGCCCGCAAGCGCTGGATCGCCGCGATGAAGCCCAAGGGCGAGATCACTGTCGATGCCGGTGCCGCGCAGGCGCTTGCCAACGGCAAGAGCCTGC
>JAGRMU010000061.1:1391-3365 GCA_020441165.1 Sedimentitalea sp. | reverse complement strand
ACGAGGTGCTCAGCGAGACCGACACGGACGGGATCGCCCACTGGCATGTCACCTACCAGGTGGCCTCGGAGGAGCTTTTCGAGATCTGGGCGCGCTCCACCGGCACCGGCCTGCCCGACCGCCGTCCCGGCGATCCCCTGCCGCGGATGATACTCGACGGGGTGCTGAGCGCCGAGTTCGCGCCGGACGGGCTGTGCCGCGAGGCGCGCATCTGGTGGCACGCGCTGCCGCAGCCGGGCTGAGCCGGGCGCCTTTGCCCTTGACGCTCCGGCCCCGGATGTCATGAACGCGCCATGAGCAGCGGGACCCTGACCATCGACCTGAACGCGATCGTCGCCAACTGGCGCGCGCTCGACGCGATGACGGCCTGCGAGACCGCGGCGGTGGTCAAGGCGGACGGCTACGGCCTGGGCGCGGCCGAGGTCGCCGGGGCCCTCGCCTGGGCCGGCGCGCGGCAGTTCTTCGTGGCGCTCGCCGAGGAGGGCGCGGCGCTGCGCCGGGCGCTTGGCCCCGGCCCGACGATCTCGGTCTTCTCGGGGCACATGGCGGGCGATACCGACCTGATCCGCGCGCATGCCCTTGTCCCGATGCTCAATTCGGTCGAGCAGATGGCCCGCCACCTCGAGACGCTGCCCGAGGCCGCTTTCGGGGTGCAGCTCGACACCGGCATGAACCGGCTGGGGATGGAGCCCGCCGAATGGGCCGCGGTGCGCGATCTGGCGCCGGGGCGCACCCCGGCCCTGATCCTGTCCCACCTCGCCTGCGCCGACGCGCCCGATCATCCGATGAATGCGCGGCAATTGCAGCTCTTCGCAGAGATCACCGCCGAGGCGGGCGTGCCGCGCTCGCTGGCGGCGACGGGGGGGATCCTGTTGGGCGAGCCCTATCACTTCGATCTCACGCGGCCCGGCATCGGCGTTTACGGCGGCCTGCCCTTCATCGACGCGCATCCGGTGGTCGCGCTCGACCTGCCGGTGATCCAGATCCGCGACGTCGTCCCCGGCGAGACCGTCGGCTATGGCAACACCTGGAGCGCCGCGCGGCCCTCGCGCATCGCCACGGTGGCGGCGGGCTATGCCGACGGGCTGATCCGCGCCATCGGCAGGGGCGCGCGGGTCTTTGCCGGCGACGTGCCCTGCCGGGTGGTCGGGCGGGTCTCGATGGACCTGATCACCGTCGATGTCACCGACCTGCCCGAGCCGCCCGAGGCGCTGTCGATCCTGGGGCGGCACCAGTCGGTCGACACGCTGGCCGAAGCGGCGGGCACCATCGGCTACGAGATCCTGACCTCGCTGGGCCGGCGCTATTCCCGGAGCTATCCGGCATGATCCTGCTGACCCCCGTCGCCCGGCTGGGCCGGGCGGTGCTGCTGTTCCTGGCGATGGTCGGTCGCATCGCTCTGTTTTCCGCCAGCGCCGTCACCCATATCCTGCGCCCGCCCTTCTACCCGCGCGAGTTCGGCAACGCGCTGATGACGGTCGGCTGGCTGTCGCTGCCGGTGGTCGGGCTGACCGCGATCTTCACCGGCGGCGCGCTGGCCCTGCAGATCTATGCCGGCGGCGCGCGGTTCAACGCCGAGGCGGTGGTGCCGCAGATCGTCGCCATCGGCATGGTGCGCGAGCTGGGCCCGGTCCTCGTCGGGCTGATGATCGCCGCGCGCGTCACCTCCTCCATCGCCGCCGAGATCGCCACCATGAAGGTGACCGAGCAGATCGACGCGCTGGTCACCCTCTCGACCCACCCGATGAAATACCTGGTCGCCCCCCGGGTGCTGGCGGCGCTGATCTGCGTGCCGCTGCTGGTGGCGGTGGGCGATGTCATCGGCATCGGCGGCGGCTATGTCGTGGGGGTGCAGAACCTGGGGTTCAACGCCGCCGCCTACCTGCAGAACACCGTCGATTTCCTCGAGATGCGCGACGTGGTCTCGAGCCTCGTGAAGGGCGCCGCCTTCGGGGTGATCGCGGCGCTGATGGG
>JAGRMU010000061.1:436-1323 GCA_020441165.1 Sedimentitalea sp. | reverse complement strand
GCGGCGGCGGTGCTGATCCTGGCCGCGAACTTCCTGCTCACGGGGATCTTCTTTTCGCTATGATCCAGATGGAAAAGGTCGAAAAGTCCTTTGGCGACAACCGCGTGCTGCGCGGAATGGATCTCGAGATCGAGACCGGCACCTCGATGGTGGTGATCGGCGGCTCGGGCACCGGCAAGTCTGTGGCGCTGAAATGCATCCTCGGGCTGATCACCCTTGACGCCGGCGCCATCTACGTCGATGGCCAGAAGGCCGGCACCGGCGACCGCGACGCGTTCCTCGCGCGCTTCGGGATGCTCTTCCAGGGCGGCGCGCTCTTCGACTCGCTGCCGGTCTGGCAGAACGTCGCCTTCCGCCTGCTGCGCGGCTCGCTCAAGCGCCCGGCGGAGGAGGCGCGCACAATCGCCATCGAAAAGCTGCGCCGGGTCGGGCTGAAATCCGAGGTCGCCGACCGCTTTCCGGCCGAGCTGTCGGGCGGGATGCAGAAGCGCGTCGGCCTGGCCCGCGCCATCGCCGCTGAGCCCGAGATCATCTTCTTCGACGAGCCGACCACCGGGCTCGACCCGATCATGGCCGGGGTGATCAACGACCTGATCCGCGAGATCGTGACCGAGATGGGCGCCACCGCGATGACCATCACCCATGACATGAGCAGCGTGCGCGCCATCGCCGACAACGTGGCGATGCTGCATGACGGGGTGATCCAGTGGACCGGCCCGGTCTCCGAGCTCGACAATTCGGGCGATCCCTATCTCGACCAGTTCATCCACGGCCGCGCCACCGGCCCGATCGAGGCGGTGCGCTGACCGGCGACCGCGAAAGGGGTTTCGCGGCGCCGGTCGAGGGATTATCAGGCTTTGCGTGGGGCCCGCGATGTCGCCGCCCCG
>JAGRMU010000061.1:0-219 GCA_020441165.1 Sedimentitalea sp. | reverse complement strand
GCGCCTGCAATCGGTGATGGCGCGGCCCGCCTTCCGGCTGGCCCTGGCGCGGCTGGACCGCGGCCCGTCCCTCTTCGCCGCCGCCTTCCGGTTCATTCCGGGGATGCGCATTCTCGGGCCCCTGGCGCTGGCGCAGTCGCGGATCACGACCCTGCGCTTTGCCGCGCTCGCCGGGCTCGCCGCCTGTATCTGGGGCGCGTTCTACGTGGTGGCCGGGCA
>JAGRMU010000060.1 GCA_020441165.1 Sedimentitalea sp. | reverse complement strand
GCGATGAAGATGAACGGCGGCGTCGCCAAAGCCGATCTGGGGGCCGAGAATGTCGAGGCGGTCAAGGCCGGCTGCGCCAACCTGGGGCGCCACATCGAGAACCTTAAAAGCTTCGGGGTGCCGGTGGTGGTGGCGATCAACCATTTCGTCGCCGATACCGAGGCCGAGGTCGAGGCGGTCAAGGATTATGTGCGCAAGCAGGGCTCCGAGGCGGTTCTGTCGCGCCACTGGGAGCTGGGCGGCAAGGGCGCCGAGGACCTGGCGCGGCGCGTCGCCGAGGTCGCCGACAGCGGCATCGCCGCCTTCTCGCCGATCTATCCCGACGAGATGCCGCTGCTGGAGAAGATCAACACCATCGCCAAGCGCATCTACCGCGCCGACGAGGTGCTGGCCGACAAGAAGATCCGCGACCAGCTCAAGCAGTGGGAAGAGCAGGGCTATGGCAACCTGCCGATCTGCATGGCCAAGACCCAGTACAGCTTCACCACCGACCCGAACCGGCGCGGCGCGCCCACCGGTCATTCGGTGCCGATCCGCGAGGTGCGCCTGAGCGCCGGGGCCGGGTTCATCGTGGTGATCTGCGGCGAGATCATGACCATGCCGGGCCTGCCGCGCGTGCCATCGTCCGAGAGCATCATGCTCAACGACAAGGGCCAGATCGAGGGGCTCTTCTAGGGGATGCCGCAATGATCCGCAAAATCCTGGTTCCGGTGCGCGGCGACGGCAAGGGCGACAACGTCCTTGCCCACGCCGCGGCGCTGGCGCATCGCAACAAGAGCCATATCGAGGTGGCCCATTGCCGGGTGCGCCCCCAGGACATGATGCCCTCGGGCGTGCCGCTGCCGTCGATGCTGCGCAAGCAGCTGGCGCGGCAGGCCGAGGAGCTGGCCAATTTCGAGGAGGCCAGCCTGAAGGACGAGCTGGAAGCGCTGGCCGAGAAACTGGGACTGGCGCTTGAGGAGGGCAGCCACGGCGTTCGGGCGACCGTCTCCTGGGTCGAGGAGCCGGGCAAGATGGTCGACGTGATCCGCCGCCATGGCCGCCTCGCGGACCTGATCGCGGTGCCGCAGCCCGATGTCGACCGCAACCTCGGCGCCAATTCCCTGAAGGCGGCGCTGTTCCGCACCGGGCGCCCGGTGCTGATGGTGCCGAACGATGTCGCGCCTCCCGAGACCCTCGGCGCGCATGTGACCATCGCCTGGAACGGCTCGCTCGAATCCTCCAAGGCGGTGACCATGACCCTGCCGATCCTGCACGGGGCCGAGCGGGTGACCATCCTGTCCTCGGGCGGCGAGCCGGTCTCGGCCACCGCCGCCGATCTGCAGGCGTATCTCGCGGCTCATGGCATCGCATCGCAGATCCACGCCTTCGAGGGCGCGCGCAATGTCGGCAAGGTGCTGCTGGCGGCCAGCCGCGAGGTCGGCGCCGACATGCTGATCATGGGCGCCTATGGCGACAGTCACGAGAAGGAAACCATCTTCGGCGGCAACACCCAGCATGTCGTCGACAAGGCCAGAATGCCGGTCGTCCTGGTGCATTGACGGCGCATCGGGACCGGCCGGACGAGCGGAACCAGAACGATCTGCCGAGGCAACGGCGGGCGGTGCGGCGCGACACATTTCGCGTCAAGAACGGAGCAATCCAGGGAGGATATCATGTCTCTGACCAAACGTACTTTCGTAAAGCTGGCGGGCGCCACCGCGCTGGCCGGGCTGTTCGCGGCGCCGGTTGCGGCCTTCGAGCCGACCAAGCCGGTCGATTTCGTGATCATGGCGGGGGCGGGTGGCGGCGCCGACCAGATCGCCCGGTTCCTGCAATCGGTGGCCGAGAAGAAGGACCTGACCTCGCGGCCGCTGGTGCCGAACAACAAGGGCGGCGGCTCGGGCGCCGAGGCGCTGATCGCGCTGAACACCGCCAACGATCCCGACCACACCATCCTGGTCACGCTGAACTCGTTCTTCACCACGCCGCTGCGCCAGGAGAACCTCGGGGTCGACATCATGACCTTCACCCCGGTGGCGATGATGGGCGTCGATCCCTTCGTGCTCTGGGTCCACAAGGACAGCGGCATCACCAGCTTCGAGCAATGGGTCGAGGAGGTGAAGAAGGGCGACTATGTCATGGGCGGCACCGGCAAGGGCCAGGAAGACAGCCTTGTGATCACCTTCCTCGAGCAGAATTTCGACCTCGACATCCAGTACATCCCCTACAAGGGCGGCGGCGCGGTGGCCAAGGACCTGGCCGGCAAGCAGATCATGGCGACGGTCAACAACCCCTCGGAGGCCAAGGGCTTCTACGAGGCGGGCGACGTGGTGCCGCTGGTGGCCTTCTCGGACGAGCGGCTGGCGGCCTTCCCCGACGTGCCGACGATCAAGGAACTGGGCAAGGACTTCAGCTATTACAACCAGCGGGCCGTGGTCGGCGCGCCGGGCATGTCGGACGAGGCCGCGGCCTATTACCAGCAGCTTTTCGACACGATCTACAACACCCAGGAATGGCAGGACTACATGGTCTCCGAAAGCCTCTCGCCGCTGTGGATGGGCCCGGACGAACAGAAGGCCTACTGGCAGACCCAGGTCGAGCGTCACAAGGAACTGCTGGCGGCGATGGGCGAATAGGTCCCCCCGCACCGCAGACCTGAAACCGGGCTACGAGGGAGGGCCGGATGCGCCTTGCAGAAATCGTCACGGCGGGCGTTCTGGCCCTCCTGTCCGTTTACATGATGTGGAAGAGCACCGAGCTGGACGTCGGCTATATCCGCGGCGAGGGGCCGGGAGGCGGCGCCTGGCCGTTCTGGCTCTCGGGGATCATGCTGGTCTGCACCGGGCTGATCGCGTTCAACTGGGTTAGGCGGAGCTCTCCGCCTTCCCAATCCGACGAGGTGCTGCTCGACGGCTACGGCAAGCGCACGCTGGTGCTGGTCGGCGGCGGGCTGATCGGGTTCGTCGCGCTCATCAACATCATCTCGATGTATGGCGCGATGGTGGTGTTCCTGCTCTACTACCTGCGCTTCCTCGGCCGCCACAGCTGGACGCTGACCGCGATCCTGTCGATCGGCATTCCGGCGGTGTTCTTCGTCTTCTTCGAGGCGCTGATGCGCATCACCCTGCCCAAGGGCATGAAGTTCACCGAGCCGTTCTACAACTATCTCAACACCCTCATCTACTGAGCCGGCGCGGCCGCGGCCCGCGGCCCGGAAAGGAATTGCGAGATGGAAATTCTAGGGCTTCTGTCCGACGGCATCATGACCTCGCTGATGCCCATCAACATCCTCCTGATCCTGGTCGGGGTGACGCTGGGGCTGTTCATCGGCGCGATGCCGGGGCTGGGATCGGTGAACGGGGTGGCGAT
>JAGRMU010000398.1 GCA_020441165.1 Sedimentitalea sp. | reverse complement strand
CCGATGCTCTGGACCCATGGCGTGGCGACCGGGCGGCTGACCCCGAACGAGTTCGTCGCGGTCACCTCAACGAACATCGCCAAGATCCTGAATTGCTACCCGAAAAAGGGCGCTATCCTGGTCGGATCGGATGCCGATATCGTGGTCTGGGACCCGGAGAAGGAAAAGACGATCCAGGCGAAGACCCAGCAATCGGCCATCGACTACAACGTCTTCGAGGGCAAGCAGGTGAAGGGCCTGCCGCGCTTCACCCTGACCCGCGGCCAGGTGGCGGTGCAGGACGGCGAGATCCGCACCCGGGAGGGGCATGGCAAGTTCGTCAGGCGCGAGCCCAACACCACCGTCAACCGGGCGCTGAGCACCTGGAAGGGGCTGACCGCGCCGCGGCCGGTACAGCGCAGCGGCATCCCCGCCACGGGGGTCTGAGCCGATGAGCAGGGTTGCGCTGGTGATGGGCGGCGGCAGCGGGATGGGGGCCGGTGCCGCGCGGCGTCTGAGAGCCGACGGGTTCGAGATCGGGATCCTGTCCTCGTCGGGCAAGGGCAAAGCGCTGGCGCAGGAACTGGACGGTCTCGGCGTTACCGGCTCGAACCAGTCCAGCGCCGATCTCGCCACCCTCGTCGACGCTGCGATGACTCGCTGGGGCCGCATCGACGTTCTGGTGAATTCGGCCGGGCACGGGCCGCGCGACGAGATCCTGGCGCTGTCGGACGAGGACTGGCACCGGGGCCTCGATGTCTATCTTCTGAACGTGGTGCGCGCCACGCGTCTGGTGGCGCCGGTCATGGTCGAACAGAAGGCGGGATCGATCGTCAACATCTCGACCTTCGCCGCCTTCGAGCCGGACCCGGTCTTTCCCACATCCGGGGTGTTCCGCGCCGGGCTCGCCGCCTATGCGAAGCTCTTCGCCGACAAGTACGCCGCAGAAAACGTGCGCATGAACAACGTGTTGCCGGGCTTCATCGACAGCCTTCCCGAGAAGGAGGAGTTCCGCCGCCGGATCCCGATGGGCCGCTACGGGCATGTCGAGGAGATCGCGGCCACGGTCAGTTTCCTGGCCTCGGAGGGGGCCGGGTACATCACCGGCCAGAACCTGCGCGTCGACGGGGGGATCACCAGATCGGTATGAACGCAACCACGGTGGTCGAGGCGCGCGATCTCGACCTGGTCTTCCAGACCGGGGACGGGCCGGTGCACGCCCTCAAGGACGTCAACCTGAGCATCGACAAGGGCGATTTCGTCAGTTTCATCGGCCCCTCGGGCTGCGGGAAGACGACCTTCCTGCGGGTGATGGCGGCGCTGGAACAGCCCACCGGCGGCACCGTCACCGTCAACGGCATGAGTCCCGAGGAGGCGCGCCGCAAGCGGGCCTATGGCTACGTGTTCCAGGCCGCCGGGCTCTATCCGTGGCGCACCATCGCCGGCAATATCCGCCTGCCACTGGAGATCATGGGGTTCAGCCGCGCCGAGCAGGAGGAGCGCGTGGCGCGGGTTCTCAAGCTGGTCGACCTGGAGGGGTTCGGAGGCAAGTATCCCTGGCAGCTCTCGGGCGGGATGCAGCAGCGCGCCAGCATTGCCCGGGCGCTGGGATTCGATGCCGATATCCTGCTGATGGACGAGCCCTTCGGGGCGCTGGACGAGATCGTGCGCGACCATCTCAACGAGCAGCTGCTGGCGCTCTGGGCACGCACCGGCAAGACCATCGCCTTCGTCACCCATTCGATCCCCGAGGCGGTGTTCCTTTCGACCCGCATCGTGGTGATGAGCCCGCGCCCCGGCCGGATCACCGACGTGATCGAGAGCCCGCTGCCGCGCGAGCGGCCGCTGGAGATCCGCGACACGGCCCAGTTCATCGAGATCGCCCACCGGGTGCGCGAGGGGCTGCGGGCGGGGCATTCCGATGCGCTGTGAGCCGGGCGGCACGGGCCGGGCGGAGCGCGGCGGTGCCGGGCACACGGGCGGCCGCCAAGCCCGGCCGGATCGCCGGATCGGCCAGCGTCGGGGCGTGCGCCAATGAAGTCGGTGCTGCCGGTGCTGGTGGTGGTGGCGGCCCTGATCGGGCTCTGGTACGCGGCGGCGGTGCCGATGAACGTCCGCGGCGTGCTCGACGAGGCCGAGCGGGCAGGGGCCGAGGTTGTCCCGGCCAGCGGCGCCGAGCGCCGCGAACGCGCGGTCTGGACCCTCGTCGTGCGCAACCCCGGCGCGATCCCGGCGACCTGGGCGCAGGAGCGCCCGCGCCTGCCGGCGCCGCACCAGGTGGCGGCCGAGCTCTGGGACACCACCGCCGGCAAGAGCATCACCAGCAAGCGCAGCCTGGTCTATCACGGCTGGGTGACGCTGAGCGCGACCCTGCTGGGCTTTGCCATCGGCACCGGCCTCGGCATCCTGCTGGCGGTGGGGATCGTGCAGTCGAAGGTCATGGACATGAGCGTCATGCCCTGGGCCATCGTCAGCCAGACCATCCCGATCATCGCGCTGGCGCCGATGATCATCGTGGTGCTCTACTCGGTGGGGGTGCAGGGGATCATCCCCAAGGCGGTGATCTCGGCCTACTTGAGTTTCTTCCCGGTCGTGGTGGGCATGGTGAAGGGGCTGCGCAGCCCCGACGCGATGCAGCTCGACCTGCTGCGCACCTACAATGCCAGCGCCGCGCAGGGGCTGTGGAAGCTGCGCCTGCCGGCCTCGATGCCCTATCTCTTCGCCTCGCTGAAGATCGGCATCGCCGCCTCGCTGGTCGGCGCCATCGTCGGCGAGCTGCCCACCGGGGCGGTGGCGGGGCTGGGCGCGCGGCTGCTGGCGGGCAGCTATTACGGGCAGACCGTGCAGATCTGGTCGGCGCTCTTCGCCGCGGCGATCCTGGCGGCGGCGCTGGTCGGGCTGCTGGGGCTGATCGAGCGGCTGGTGCTGCGCCGGATGGGGGTGGCATGAGCGCCGCGGCGGGCAGGAGGGGGGCCAGCCCCCGTCGCCTGGCGGCGACTCCCCCGGAGTATTTTGCCGAAGCTGAAGCCTGGCGCCGCGGGGATTTCGCGGCGCGGGACCCCGGGAGGGCGGCGCGATGATGCTGGTGGCGCTGGCGCTGGTGCTCTGGGGTCTGGGCTGGTGGCTGAACCTGCGCATCGCCGAAGGCCCGCATGCGCAGAGCCGGGCGGCGCGCCTGGCGGTGCCACTGATCTTCGGCGCGGTGGTGCTGGCGGTCTGGGAGCTGCTGGTGCGGGGGTTGCAGGTGCCGCTGGTGATCCTGCCCGCGCCCTCGCTGATCGCGGCGCGGGTCGCGGGCAGCCTGCCGATCCTCTGGGCGGATTTCCTGCAGACCTTCGTGAAGGGGGCGCTGACCGGCTATGTCATCGGCTGCACTGCGGCGATCCTCACCGCGGTCCTGGTCGACCGCAGCGATTTCCTGCGCCGCGGGGTGCTGCCGGTGGGCAATTTCGTCGCCGCCCTGCCGATCGTGGGCACCGCCCCGATCCTGGTGATGTGGTTCGGTTTCGACTGGCAGAGCAAGGCGGCGGTGGTGGTGGCGATGGTGTTCTTCCCGGTGCTGGTGAACACCGTTGCCGGGCTGCGCGAGACCACCGCCATGCAGCGCGACCTGATGCGGACCTACGCGGCCAGCTACTGGCAGGAGTTCTTCAAGCTGCGCCTGCCGGCAGCGATGCCGTTCATCTTCAACGGGCTGAAGATCGCCACCACCCTGGCGCTGGTCGGGGCCATCGTCGCCGAGTTCTTCGGCTCGCCGACGCTGGGCATGGGGTTCCGGATCTCGGCCTCGGTCGGGCAGCTGTCGCTGGACATGGTCTGGGCCGAGATAGTTGTGGCAGCGCTGGCCGGAACGGTATTTTATGGCCTCGTGGCGCTGGTCGAGAAGGCGGTGACCTTCTGGCATCCGTCGCAACGGGGGTGACCGGGAGAGCACGGGGGCACC
Organism: Sedimentitalea sp.; assembly: GCA_020441165.1. Taxonomy (GTDB): domain Bacteria; phylum Pseudomonadota; class Alphaproteobacteria; order Rhodobacterales; family Rhodobacteraceae; genus JAGRMU01. Next base: position 5,402 of record JAGRMU010000398.1, on the reverse strand, counting down.
GGTCAGGCCGGAGACATCGAAACCTCAACAACAGGAAGGAAGAGACGATGAACCGCAAGATCATGGGGGCGACACTGGCCCTGGCGCTGGCCGCCAGCCCGGCGCTGGCCGCCGACGAGGTGACGCTGCAGCTGAAATGGGTCACGCAAGCCCAGTTCGGCGGCTATTACGTGGCCAAGGACAAGGGCTTCTACGAGGAGGAGGGGCTCGACGTGACGATCCTGCCGGGCGGTCCCGACATCGCCCCGCCGCAGGTGATCGCCGGGGGCGGCGCCGACGTGATCGTCGAGTGGATGCCGGCCGCCCTGGCGGCGCGCGAGAAGGGCCTGCCGCTGGTCAACATCGCGCAGCCCTTCAAGCGGTCGGGGATGATGCTGACCTGCTGGGCGGATTCGGGCATCGAGACGCCGGCGGATTTCCCCGGCCACACGCTGGGCGTCTGGTTCTTCGGCAACGAGTTCCCGTTCCTGAGTTGGATGAACACGCTCGGCATTCCCACCAATGGCGGTCCCGACGGGGTGACGGTGCTCAAGCAGGCCTTCAACGTCGATCCGCTGCTGCAGCGCCAGGCCGACTGCATTTCGACCATGACCTATAACGAATATGGGCAGGTGCTGGATGCCGGTGTCGGCGAGGACGAGCTGGTGACCTTCAAGTACGAGGATCAGGGCGTGGCGACACTGGAGGACGGGCTCTATGCGCTCGAGGCGGACCTCGCCGATCCGGCCTTCGCCGACAAGATGGCGCGCTTCGTGCGCGCCTCGATGAAGGGCTGGAAATACGCCGAGGAGAACCCCGACGAGGCGGCCGGGATCGTGCTGGAAAACGACGCCACCGGCGCCCAGACCGAGGCCCACCAGAAGCGGATGATGCGCGAGATCGCCAAGCTGACCGAAGGCAGCAACGGCGCGCTGGCCGAGGAGGACTACCAGCGCACCGTCGACACGCTGCTGGCCGGCGGGTCTGATCCGGTGATCTCGAAACAGCCCGAGGGGGCCTGGACCCACGCGATCACCGACGCGGCCTTGAATTAGGGCGCGATGCGAAGACCGGAGGTCGCCCGGATGGCGGCCTCCGGTGCACACGTCTTGGGCGATGGCATCTAGTGTTGCAACCAAGTAGAAATGTCCCGTCCTGCGCAAAGCAGAAATGTCCTTCTCGTTGATCGGTGGGCGCAGCCGGGCTGGGCGGAGACCTCAGCTATCGCAGCCCTGGCTGGCTGCGCGTTCCTTGGCGCTGCGGGCGAGTTTGGAGTTCCAGCCGTCATTCCTGCGGCCGTTGGGGACGTAGCGCGTGCGCTGCTTCCCGGCGCGCTTCTTGGGGACCGGCGTCTGATCCTGAAGGTCCTTGATGTATGCCAGAACGGCGCCGAGACGCTTGTTCTCGGTGATCGCGGCATGGGTGACGCGCTGCTCCTTGTCGAAGGCGGAATAGGGGAGCGCGAGGCCCTTCCAGCGAATGTCCAGCCGACCGCCAGGAAACTCGTAGGTGTCGACATACTTGCCGGCGAGATCGCGGCTGATGTCGTTCTCCTCGAGAATGATCCGCTGGCGTTCATATGAAAAGGCGAGCTGCTGGCTGACGCGCCGCTCGTCGCGCAGGCAGAGGATGTTGCGCAGGCGCAAAGCCCGTGATTGGAAGGGCGCCGAGACGTGCGCAAAATGGGTTCTGCGGATGGTGCAGGAAGCGGGGGCGGAAGGCATCACCCGCGACGCCCTGAAGGATGAAAGCACCTACAGGCCCGACGCGCTGAAGCGGGCCATCACACGGCACAAGGTGATAGGAGTGATCACCGAGGAAGACGACACCCCGAGGGCCGCGACCGATTAGGGGCGAAAGAGGGCGGATATGGCCGGGGACAAACAGGGGGACAAACAGTTGTCCCCCTGTTTGTCCCCGGCCCTTTCGAGGGGTAGGTCGAAAATCGGGTTTAACGAAATCAATGGCTTAGCGAGGAAGAAGATTTCCCCACATATATGTTTGTCTCTTTGTCCTTTTTTCCCCGTATCCAACCCCTCGTTAAGCCCTTTACGGCCCTTCGGGGACACGGGGACAAAGTGACAGACACAGTGGGGGAGCGGAAAGTTTGTCACCCACTCGTAAAAGCCCCTCGGGGGCGCCACCGACCGCCCAAGCCCCCCACGATGCCCTCTAATGCCCCCTAACTCCTTGAAAGGGAGAGGTTAATTGACTTCGGGGGTCACATGACCCATGGTCGTGGTACTCGCGCGCCCGATGGGGCCGCCGACCGATCGGTTGTCACGAACAGAGGGAAGTGCGACATGAACCGGGCTGAACGTCGGCGCATGAAGCAGCGGAGGATCAAGACCGAGAAGGCGACGCGCCGCCGGGCGAAGGATCGCAGGATGGCCGAGGCGGGCGTTCGATGCGTCGCTTTCGAACTATCGCCCTTTCTGGAAGCCTACACTGCGGGCGACCCCTCAGCGACGCATGGCGCCCGGTTGGCATGGCAATCCGCCCGCAGCAACACCGCCCCCGCCATCGTTTGTGCGACCTGCGGGGGCGCCTGGGCGCGGGATCGAACCCCGGACCTGCTTGTCAAGATCGGCATCGGGCGGGTCGTGAACGAGCGCACCGGTGGCCTGATCTGCGGCGACTGCGTTCAGCGCCTCGGCACGGACGGGATCGTGCCCGCCTTGGCCGAGTATATGGGGCTCAAGGGTCGCATGATCCGCCTCGACGCACCTGCTGATACGATCCGCCCCAGCTGATTGCTGGCTTCTCGACACCGCCATCTGCGACGAATAGGTCGGCGGGTTCTTCGTCAGCGCGGCGCCGCGCAAGGTTGCAGGCGGCCGATCTTGCCGCACGCTGCCAGGCCGGGCGGCTCTCGCGCGCGTGACCCTGTTGCCGCTGCGCGCGGTCAGGCCCAACTGCACACCGTCGAAATGTCGCAGCACGCCGCTCCATTTGCCATATATCGACCGGTGACACTCGTCGGTGATCACCAGATCGAAGTATCCCGGCGAAAGCTGGTCATATTCATTGACCATTGTTTGCAGCGTCGAAATCGTGACCCGCTTGGCATGATCGAACCGCCGCCCGCCCTTCATGACATAGGCGGGATAGTCCTTGAGGTAGTCGACAAAGGCATCGAGTGTCTGCGAGGCCAAGGTGATCCGGTCGACCAGGAAGAGGACGCGGGTGACGTGCCCGGCCTCGAACAGCCGTTTGATGAAGGCGGCAGCGGTGCGGGTCTTTCCCGTGCCCGTCGCCATCTCGACCAGCAGCTTGCGCCGACCGAGGGAGACCTCCCGGCAGAGAATGTCGATGCACTCCAACTGGTAGTCGCGCCCGCCGCCGCCCGCTATGGTCTTGTCAGTCTTGACTGACATGAGGTCGCGTCGAACCGTCCTGGTCGCCGTTCGCCGCTCCAAATCATCCTGAGAGAACACACCGGCAACGGCACAGGAATGGGCGTCGACATCGGCATCGAGGAAACGCACCTCTTCGCCGTTCGAAAGGAACACGAACGGAACGCCTAGCTGCCTCGCGTAATGCAACCCCTGGGCCTGCGCCGTGATCGGGGCAGTCGACATTTTCTTGGCTTCGAGGACTGCCACCGGGTGGCCGCGCCGATCGCACAGGACATAGTCGGCCCGTGAACCATCAGGCAGCGTATATACGAAATGGACGGACCTTCCGTCAGTCAGCAACCAGCCCACGTCGGCCAGCAGCGCGTCGATCTTGGCTCGGGAGAATGCTTCTGTGCTCAAATCTTGTTCTTTGCGTCTACCGGCGTACCTCAATCACGTTACACCATCGGCCCTAACCTGCCGGCCTGAATTGGGCACATTTTCAATACATGACGCGACAGGCGATCAATGTCCATCTGCCGCGCGACGCTCTGAACCCAGCGCGAGAACAGGGTGGGAAATTGGAGTATCGAAACCTATCGCATGATGCGGCCAGGTTGGATCCTCCAAACTGAGGCATCTGGCGCTCTGCCTATTGCCTTGCATCGTGAGCTCTCTTCGCCTCTATGGTGCAGTGGCTCGGCTTCACCAGTTTCCCCCGGCACCATGACCACGGGCCAGCGTTCTGGAAACTGGTCGACGACTGGATGCCGACCTGGAGGACGACCAAGCGCACCCTGGATGATGTGGCCGAACTGCTGCTGATGGATTAGGGTTTGGCGACAATACAATTGGACGCCCGCCAAATCGCCTTGCACGCCATTGCGCTCGGGCCCGAAGCCCCTAGGTTCCCGAAATGACCTGGTTCAGCGATCTCACTGGCATCCCGACCGAAACGCCGCAAACGGTGCGCGAATGGCTGTCCGTGGAGGGCACGCGGCTGACCTCGAAGGCGAACGTACGCTCGTTCGGCATCGGCAGGTTGACCCAGCCCGCTCTGAAAGACCTGCGTGGCGCCGCTCGCGCCGGCAGCGGCAGGACGTCCGTGTCCGAGGTCGTCGCAAACGTTCAGCATCTGCATGCCGCGCCGGAAAATGCGGGTGCGGTGTTCCAGGTCGCCTCCCAGTTCAATCTTCTGGAGATGACAGGGCCGTCAGTCACCCCGGAGGACGGTGTCGGGCGGTATCAATACGACCGGACCCAGGGACCTGCCTGCGCGATTGCCTGCGGCGCCGGCACGATCTTCCGCAACTACTTCGCGCCGGTCGCCGGGGGGATCGGACAGACCCGGCGCCGCCAGATCGATTGCCTGGCAGATGTGGCGGCGGCGCTGGACAACGAAACGCAACGCTACTGGGACATGAGGAACGGATACGCCCTTCTGACACCGGACGGCGTCGACCGGCTGAACATGACCCTCGAAAGCCTGACCCCCGGTGATCGGGATGCGTTGCGAGGCCTGGTCCGCGTCGGCGTCCAAGAGGATGTCGAGGTCACGCTGAACGATCTTGGGCACCGGGTGACACAGGTCTATTGCAGCGCGATGCCGGTTGCCTATGGCCGTGGCCCGACGGAGGGCTGGGAGCAGATCGCCCGGCTGGTGCTGGAGGCCGCCTATGAAGCCACCGTGCTGGTGGCTGCGGAGAACATGCGAAAGACAGGCAATACCCGGCTGTTCCTGACGATGCTTGGCGGGGGCGCATTCGGAAACGATGCGGGTTGGATCGGCGATGCGGTTGTGCGGGCGCTTGATGCCGTGCGCGACACAGGCTTGGACATCAGCCTGGTCAGCTACGGCAAGTCCAGCAGCCTCGCCAGAAACATCGTATCTCGCTGGGCGGGCGAAACGGCGTGACTGTCAGCCTCGATTGCTGAGGGCCAACTGCCGCCCTGGAAGTCCGCGTTGCGCTCGCCTCTACGGGCGGCACGAAAGCTGCAGTGACCTTGCGCGCGTTGGCCGAGCCCCTGGTTTCTTGGTAGTCTCGGCGCAGCGGCGAACCAGCGGCCCTTCACCGAAGAATTAGC
>JAGRMU010000397.1 GCA_020441165.1 Sedimentitalea sp. | reverse complement strand
CGGTGCCGGCGGGCACCGCCGAGCACGCGCGCCGCGCCTTCGAGATCGCGGGCCGCTATCGCGCGCGGCTGACCCGCTACGAGCGCAGCCAGATCCTGAAGCGCGCGGGAGAGCTGATCGGCGAGCGGCGCGAGGCGCTGGCGCAGGGGCTGGTGCTGGAGCTGGGCATCTGCTGGCAGCACGCGATCTACGAGACCCGGCGCGCCCAGGACGTCTATACCTTCGCCGCCGCCCAGGCCCTGCAGGATGACGGGCAGATCTTCTCCTGCGATCTCACCCACAACGGCAAGGACCGCAAGATCTATACCAAGCGCGAGCCGGTGCGGGCGATCTCGGCGATCACCCCCTTCAACCATCCGCTGAACATGGTCAGCCACAAGGTGGCGCCGTCGATCGCCACCAACAACTGCATGGTCTGCAAGCCGACCGAGCTGACGCCGCTGACCGCCCTGGCGCTGGCCGACATCCTCTACGACGCCGGGCTGCCGCCCGAGATGTTCCAGGTGGTGACCGGCTGGCCGCAGGATATCGGCGACGAGATGATCACCAACGAGACCATCGACATCATCACCTTCACCGGCGGCGTGCCGGTGGGAAAGATGATCGCCGCCAAGGCGGGCTATCGGCGCACCGCGCTGGAGCTGGGGGGGAACGATCCCCTGATCGTGCTGAACGATCTCGGCCCCGAGGATCTGGACCGGGCCGCGGCACTGGCGGTGGCGGGGGCCACCGGCAATTCCGGCCAGCGCTGCACCGCCGTCAAGCGCATCCTGGTGCAGGAGAGCGTCGCCGAGGCCTTCGTGCCGCTGGTGCTGGCACAGGCCCGCGCGATCCGCTTCGGCGATCCGATGGACCCCGAGACCGAGCTTGGCTGCGTGATCAGCGCCGCGGCGGCGGAACTGTTCGAGCGCCGCGTCCACATGGCCGCCGAGGCGGGCGCCGAGGTCCTCTACGATCCCGGCCGCAAGGGGGCGCTGCTGCCGCCCATCGTGGTCGACCGCGTGCCCCATGACAGCGCGCTGGTGATGGAGGAGACCTTCGGCCCCATCGTGCCCATCGTGCGCGTGCCCGACGACGATGCCGAGGTGATGCGGATCTCGAACGCCACGCCCTTCGGGCTGTCCTCGGGGGTCTGCACCAACGATCTGACCCGCGCCATCGCCTTCATCGAGGGGCTGGACGTGGGCACCTGCAACATCTGGGAGCAGCCCGGCTACCGGATCGAGACCTC
>JAGRMU010000396.1:4264-8108 GCA_020441165.1 Sedimentitalea sp. | reverse complement strand
AGCCGCGCCGGGGCGCTGGCCGGGCTGGTGGCGATCCTCACATTCGCAGCCGTGCAGCGCGGGCCGGGGGCGGGATCGCGCCGGGTCGCCTGGCTGGCAGTGGCGGCGATCTTCGGCTTCGCCCTCGTAACCCTCGCGGGCGGGCTGGCCGCGCGGCTGATGGCGAGCGGCGCGGAATCCCCGCGTTTCGCGATCTATCCCCGGATCGTCGAGGCGATCCGCGAGCGCCCGCTGCTCGGGCATGGATTGGGCGCATTCCGCGATGTCTTCCGCGCCCATGTGCCGCCCGAGGCGGCGCAGGCCGATTGGGAGCTGGCCCATAACAGCTATCTGGAGAACGCGCTGGAGCTCGGCCTGCCGGCCGCCGGGCTGTTCTATCTCGCCCTCTTGATCCTGGCGGGGGTCATCCTGCGCGGCGCGCTGGTCCGGCGGCGCAACCGCAGTTTCGCCCGCGTCGCGCTGGCCTGCCTCGCCGCGGCGGGATTTCATGCGCTGTTCGATTTCAGCCTGCAGATGCCCGCCGTCGCGGCGCTCTTCGCTGCGATCCTCGGGATGGGCTGGGCGCAGTCCTGGCCTGAGGGTGGTCGACGCGACCCGGACGCGGCCGGCTGAGCTCGCCCCGGGTCAGCCGATGGCCAGCAGGATCATCGTGCCCAGACCCCAGAGCAGCATTTGGGAATGCGTGTGCTGGGCGTCCTCATGGCAGAACCAGTAGGCGAAGTGATTGCCCGCGACCAGGAACCCGGCCCAGATCGCGGTGAAGAGCAGTGCTCCGATCATCGCCGCCGCCCGCGCCGCCTCGGCGTTCGCGGCACCGGCGAGGGCGAGCAGCAGCCAGGCCGTCCCGGCCCAGAGCGCCGCCGCCGCGACGCACTGCACTCCGACGATCAGGCGGAACGCGGCCTTGTGACGGAGCGTGTCGGAAATCGCGCGGTGCGCGAGCTGCGCGTATTCCGCCGGATAGGCGGCCCGCATTCGCGACATTTCCATCACCTCGGCCACCAGCGCGGCATTCAGCGAGGGGTGCAGGAGATTGTCGCGCAGGCCCAGCGTCAGCCAGGCCGCGATCATCGCGACGCAGGCGGATTGCGACAGCAGCAGGATCGATTCAGGCATCGTCTCGAAAGATCGCTTCGGGCACGAAAAAGGGCCGCCCGGAAGCGGCCCTCATGGTCGTGACCCGTGTCAGCTGGTCCAGGCCAGCCGTTCGGGGTTGATGTCGAAACCCAGATGGTGCCCGCCGCCGACCAGGCCCTCGCGGGTGTGGTTGAAGGCGGACCGCCAGTAGGGCTGAATGGTCACGCCGTCGTCCTGCAGCATCTTTTGGCCAATGGCCATCAACTCGCGCCGCTTTTCGACATCCGGCGTTGCCAGCGCTTTCGCCAGGTTTTCATCGAAGGCCGGGTTCGCATAGCCGAACTCGTTCCAGGCCTCGCCCGAGCGATAGGCCAGCGCCCAGATCTGCACGCCCAGCGGACGCGCGTTCCAGTTGGTCGAGCTGAACGGGTACTTGGTCCAGTCGTTCCAGAAGGTCGAACCGGGCAGAACCGTGCGCTTCACGTTGAAACCGGCATCGCGCAGCTGCGCGGCGACGGCATCGGTGCTGTCCTTGCGATAGCCGTCGTCGATCGAGATGATCTCCATCTCGAAATCCGCCATCCCTGCCTCTTTCAGAAGCTCGAGCGCGGCGGCCGGATCGACCAACTGGGGTGGCAGTTCGGCATATTCGGGATGGTTCGGGCTGACATGGTGGTTCTCGGCCGGCTTGCCGCGCCCGCCATAGCCCAGCTCCAGCACCACGTTGTTGTCGGTGGCCATCTGGATCGCCTGACGGACGCGCACATCCGCATAGGGCTTCTTGCCGTCGACTTCGGCCAGCTGGTTGGGGCGGATCACCACGGTGGCGGTGGTCACCACCTCGTTCAGCACCCAGCCGTCAAGCCCGGCAATGATGTCGATGAAATCGCCATCCACCGTATAGGTCATGTCGATCTCTTCGGCTTCCGCCGCCGCAACCCAGGCCGAGGGGTCGGTGCCGTAGTCGATGAACTCGATCCGGTCCATCCAGGCGCCGTTGCCGGCGTTCCACCAGGTGTGGTTCTCGTTGCGCACCAGCACGCCCTTGACGCCGACCTCGAGCATTTCCGGCAGGTAGGGTCCGGTGCCGATCGGGTTCTCGAGCATGGTCTCGGCCTGGAACCCCTTGGGAACCACCGCCGCCGGATAGTCGGTCATGCCGGGGATCAGGGTGATGTCGGCGGCCGGCAGGTGCAGCTTGACGGTGTGGTCGTCGACGATCTCGATGGCACCGTCCATCACCTGGCCGGTCTCGGGATCGATGATGACGTTGAACCGCGCCGCCATCGAGTTGCCCTCGACGGTGGTGTCGCACCAGCGCTGGATGTTGTGGGCCACGTCCTCGGCGGTGAAGGGCTCGCCATTGTTCCAGGTCACGCCCTTGCGGACGTTCAGCGTGTACTCGGTGGCGTCGTCGTTGATCTCCCAGCTTTCCAGCAGGACCGGGGTGAACGTGGAGTCGTTCTCGTAGGCGACGAAATACTCCAGCCAGCCGCGCGAGAAGTTCGACATCTGGTTCCAGTCGAAGGTCCGCGGGTCCTTCATGCCCTGGACTTCCTGCTGGATGCGGACGGTGCCCCCCATCTGCGGGGTGCCCTGGGCATGGGCGGGCGGCGTCAGGCCGAGCATCGCGTAGGCGGTCGCGGTGGTGGCGCCGAAGGCGCTGGCCAGGGCCAGGAACTCGCGGCGGTTGACCGGATCGGTGCCGATCTTGCCGGCCTGGTCCACGATGGACTTGGGCAGCGGCTTGCCGGTGCGGGTGTAGAACGTCATGATCTTCCTCTCTGTTGGTCGCTTTGGTCGCGGGCTCGATGCCTGCTTGTTATTTCCATGCAGGGTATCTGCATGGCGGCTTGCCGGGGAGTCAAGGCTCGGACCGACCCTTCGTGTCGCATGCGCTTGGCGATCTCGCGAACGCGATGCGCCCGAAACGGGCTGTGCCGCCCGGTCCGTGGACGGTATCATAGGCGCGCGGGGACATCCCGGCAAGCGGACCAAGCCCCCCCGCGGATCGCGTGGCGCGGCGTCGGCGCGGATGCCGTTCATGTTCGGCCGGACACGGATCGGTCCCGGCCGATTGATCAGGATCAATGTGCCGATCCGCCGAACCCGCGACTGTACAAGCGGCCAAGCGCCGCGCCCGCATGCGGGATTGCGCCGCCAGGATATGGGGGCTGTTGATCATCGCGACGCGGAGGCATATCGCCCCCTGCAGGACGCGCGCCCGCCGGGAAGGACGTCCGCCACTCAAGAGTGCATGAAAGGAAAGATCATGGCGAAATCACCCACGAAAGACCCTAAAGCGGCCAGCGACGAGATGATCGCCGCGATGGGCCGCATGATGGCCTTCAACCCGATGGGCGAGGCGGCGCTGAAGGTGTGGTTCGACATGGGGACCGAGGCGCTGCGCTTCATGTCGGCGCGCATGCAGAAGGATCTCGAGACCCAGAAGGCGATGCTGTCCTGCAAGAGCCTGGTCGAGCTTCAGAAGGTGCAGGCGGATTTCTACAGCAAGGCGATGGAGGACTATCGCTCGGAGATGACCCGGCTCGCCGGCATCCTGTCCGCGGCACGGGGCGAGGAACTGGAGGAGATCCTGCCGAAGACCAAGCGCGATTACGACGACGTGCCACTCTGAGCGCGGCCTGACAGGGACCGCGCCCGGCGGGGCGCGCGACGTGGACGCCCCGCCGAATGCCTCGATCTTGAGCGGCGCTTGACGCGTGTGCCGGGCGGTGGCGTGCGTGCGCTTGGCGCGGCCCGCGTC
>JAGRMU010000396.1:0-4216 GCA_020441165.1 Sedimentitalea sp. | reverse complement strand
GGAACCCGCGCTTGCACGCCCCGGCGCCGCGCTCTAGAAGCGGCGCGAAACCGCAGCGGAGGCGATCATGGGCTTCAAGATGGGCATCGTCGGCCTGCCGAATGTCGGCAAGTCGACCCTCTTCAACGCGCTGACCCGCACCGCCGCCGCGCAGGCGGCGAACTTTCCCTTCTGCACCATCGAGCCCAATGTCGGCGAGGTCGCGGTGCCGGACGCGCGGCTCGACCGGCTGGCCGCCATTGCCGGGTCGAAGCAGATCATCCCGACACGGATGACCTTCGTAGACATCGCCGGGCTGGTGAAGGGCGCCTCGAAGGGCGAGGGGCTGGGCAATCAGTTCCTGGCCAATATCCGCGAGGTCGATGCCATCGCGCATGTGCTGCGCTGTTTCGAGGACGGCGATGTCACCCATGTCGAGGGCCGTGTCGACCCGGTGGCCGATGCCGAGACCATCGAGACCGAGCTGATGCTGGCCGATATCGAGAGCATCGAGAAGCGCCTGCAGGGTCTGACCCGCAAGGTGCGCGGCGGCGACAAGGACGCGGTGCAGCAGGAACGGTTGCTGCGGCAGGCGCTGGCGGTGCTGGAAGACGGCAAGCCGGCGCGGGTGGTGGCGGTCGATGACGAGGACCGGCGCGCCTGGAAGATGCTGCAGCTTCTGACCACCAAGCCGGTGCTCTATGTCTGCAATGTCGGCGAGGAAGATGCGGCCAGCGGCAACGCCCAGTCCGCCCGCGTCGCCGAGATGGCGGCGACCGAGGGCAACGCCCATGTGGTGATCTCGGCCCGGATCGAGGAGGAGATCAGCCAGCTCGACCCCGAGGAGGCGCAGATGTTCCTCGCCGAGATGGGGCTGGAGGAGGCCGGGCTCGACCGGCTGATCCGCGCCGGCTATGCGCTCTTGCATCTCGAGACCTATTTCACCGTCGGCCCCAAGGAGGCCCGCGCCTGGACGATCCCCGCCGGCACCCGCGCCCCGCAGGCGGCCGGGGTGATCCACGGCGATTTCGAAAAGGGCTTCATCCGCGCCGAGACCATCGCCTATGACGATTTCGTGGCCCTGGGCGGCGAGCAGCCCGCCAAGGAGGCCGGCAAGATGCGCGCCGAGGGCAAGACCTACACCGTCCGCGACGGCGACGTGCTGCATTTCCTCTTCAACACCTGAGCGATGCGACACCGGGTCGCCCGGTCTTGTCGGAACGCATTCGCTTCCCATGTGTTGTCCAGTTGAACACGAAAGGAGAGCCACATGACCGAAGCACTGAAAGTCGTTCCCGAGAAGACCGGTGTCGAGACCGGTGTGCGCAACATCGATGCTCTGGCCAAGGGCCTGACCGACGTTCTGGCCGACACCTACCGGCTGGTCTTCAAGTCCCATGCCTATCACTGGAACGTCGAGGGTCCGCTGTTCTACGGCATCCACAACCTGACCGAGATGCAATACGAGGACATGTTCGCCGCTGCCGACGAGCTGGCCGAGCGCATCCGCGCCCTGGGCCGGATGGCGCCGATGCGGTTTTCGGAGATCGCGGAAAGCTCGGTCATCGTCGATCCCGAGGAGACCCCCTCGGCCGGCGAGATGGTCGAGCAGCTCGCCGACGATCACGAGCGCGTGGCGCACCGCCTGAAGGCGCTGATCGCCATCGCGGGCGAGGCCAACGACCCGGTGACCGAGGACCTGTGCACCGGCCGCTCGGCCTTCCACGAAAAGGCCGCCTGGATGCTGCGCTCGATCGCCAAGAGCTGATCGGCCCGCCCGGACTCAGGCAAGCCCCGCCGGTTGCGGCGGGGCTTTTTCATGCCCGGAGCGGCGGCGCGGCGTCAGGCCTTCAGCGTTTCCGTCGAGGAGAAGAACATCGCCTGGCTGACCGCCGAGCGCACCTGGTCCTCGGTATAGGGTTTGGAGATCAGGAAGGCCGGTTCCGGCCGCTCGCCGGTCAGCAGCCGCTCGGGGAAGGCGGTGATGAAGATCACCGGCACCGCGCCGAGCGCGCCCAGCAGGTCGTTCACCGCGTCGATCCCCGAGGAATTGTCGGCCAGCTGGATGTCGGCCAGGATCAGGTCGGGCGCTTCGGCGGCACCCAGTTTCACCGCCTCGGCGCGGGTGCGCGCATTGCCGGTGATCCGGTGGCCCATGTCGGCGACCATCGCCTCGAGGTCCATGGCGATGATCGGCTCGTCCTCGATGATCAGCACCCGGCCCGAGACGCTGTCGGCCATCTCGCGATGCGCCACCGCCACCAGATGCTCGGCCTCGGCGGCGTCGGTTCCCATGATCTGGCCGACCTGAGCAAAGGGAAATTCCTCGATCGTGTGCAGCAGCAGCGCCTCGCGCGAGTTTTCGGTCAGCCGCGCCATGTGCCGGAAGGCGGCCGCCTCGAGCGGGGTGCGATCCTGGACCGGGTCGGCGGTCCTGCTGCTCTGCCAGATACCGTGCAGGATCTTGAAGAGCCCCGCCTTGACCGGCAAGTCCTGCTCCAGCGCCGACCGGTCCTGAAGGATCGCCTCGAGCGTCGCTGCGGCATAGGTGTCGCCGCTGGCCTGCGATCCGGTCAACGCCCGTGCGTAGCGGCGCAGATAGGGCAGGTGCTGCCCGATCTCGGTGGTCAGGTCGTGCGGAGCGGAATCCCTTGTCATTCTTTTGTCCCGATTATTTTACTTTTGCAGGAACCAAACGCGGCGCCCGGCGTTTGGTTCCCATCAAATGCGTGCAAATGCGCAGTCTCTGCGGGACGATAACAGGCTGCCCATGACAGACAAGAAAAGGCCCCCCATGCCCGAGGACCAGCGCGACGCTGAAATCAACCGGCGGATCGACGAGAACCTGCGGAAAGTGTTCCAGGAGCAGGTCGAGGAAGATTTGCCCGACCGGTTCAAGCTTCTGCTGGACCAGTTGCGGAAGCAGGACGGAGACGACGGCGAGGATGACCAGGCATGAGCGACACCGATCCACGCGAGGAGATCGTCGAGCATCTGCCGGCGCTGAGAGCGTTCGCGATCAGCCTGACCCGAAACGGGGCGATGGCCGACGACATGGTGCAGGACACCATCGTCAAGGCCTGGACCAAGTTCGACAAGTTCCGGCCGGGCACGAACCTGCGGGCCTGGCTGTTCACCATCCTGCGCAACACCTATTATTCCAACCGCCGCAAGACCCGGCGCGAGGTGGCCGACGTGGACGGGATCTTCTCGGGCAACATGGCCGAGAAGCCGGCCCATGACGGGCATCTTCAGATGGCCGAGTTCCGCACCGCCTTCGCGCAGCTGCCCGACGAGCAGCGCGAGACGCTGATCCTGGTCGGCGCCTCGGGCTTTTCCTACGAGGAAGCGGCCGACATGTGCGGCGTGGCGGTGGGTACCATCAAGAGCCGCGCCAACCGCGGCCGCAAGCGTCTGGCCGAGCTGATGCAGCTGGACGAGGACGAGGCGATGGAGATGACGGATACCGTCACCGTGGGCGTGGTCTCGAGGAACGGGGCCTCGGCCTTCTGATGCCCGACAGGGCGGGGCGCGGCGCGTCGGCTCCGGGCTTGCTCGGAAGCCTGCGCTTCCAGGTGCTGGCGTTCCTGACGCTGGCGCTGCTGCCGATCGGCCTGCTCGGTGTGTTGCAGACGCGCAACCTGACCCGCGAGATGCAGGGCCGGTACGAGTTGAACCTGCTGGCGCTGACCGAGCGGGCCTATTCCGGCGAGCAGCGGGTGATCTCGCGCGCCTTCGGCGCCGCCGAGGCGCTGAGCGCGGTGATCCAGCAGATCAGCGAGAACCCGGACGATTGCGAGCGGTATCTCGCGAATTACGCAACGATGACCCGGCAATATGCCTTCGTCGGCTTTTTGCCGCCGGACGGGGTGATGACCTGCGCCTCGGCGCGCGGCGTGTTCGATCTGAGCGGCTCGCCCCGGCTGGCCGAGACCATGGAGAACCCCATGCCGCGGGTCGTGCGGGTGGACGATCCGATCACCAGCGACAGCACCGCCATCACCGTTCTGCAGCCGGCGTTCCGGGACGACGCGCTGATCGGCTATGTCGTGCTCTCGATCCCCGAGACCGTGCTGGCCACCCAAGTCGACGATTTTGCCGATCGCCGCCCGCTCAGCCTGGTCACCTTCAACGCCAAGGGCGAGTTCCTGACCGCCGAATCCAGCCTCGACGACGCGCTGGACTCGCTGCCGAGGGACATCCCGCTGGCCGATCTCGTCGGGCTGGAAGCCGCGAC
>JAGRMU010000395.1:6117-6622 GCA_020441165.1 Sedimentitalea sp. | reverse complement strand
GGGCGCGGCGGCGCAGGATGTTGAGCGCCTTTTCCATGCGCCCGATCTCGTCATGGCCGCTGATCGGCATCGGATCGCCATGATCGCCGCCCGCCACCGCGACGATGCGGCGCGAGATGGTCCCGAGCCGGGCCACCAGCTGCCGGCGGGCATAGAGCCACAAGACGGCGCCGATCCCGAGCGCGACCAGCACCGTGGCGAGCAGCCCGGCGCTGGTCAGCGTGGCCCGGCGCTCGGCGCTGGCGATCCGGGCCAGGCTTGCGTCCTGCGTCTCGCGCTGCGCGGTACGGGCGCGGGCCGAGAGGCCCGAGACGAGGTCCTGAAGGCGCAGCGCGCCCGAGGCGATCCGCCCGCGCAGCGCGATGCGCTCGCGCGCGAGCGAGAAAATGCCGCCCGGCGCCAGCGCCTCCGAGAGGCGGGACAGCTGCGCGTCGGCCTCGCGGCGTCCGGCGTCACTGGGCAGGAAGACCAGCCGGCGGTCGACGACCGACAGCTGGTCGGCGAG
>JAGRMU010000395.1:2303-6059 GCA_020441165.1 Sedimentitalea sp. | reverse complement strand
GCGGATCGCATCCACCATGCGGGTCAGTTCGGTCAGCCGCTCGAAGGCGAAGAAATGCCGGTCAGCAAGCGCATCGAGCGCCGGGCGCGGGTCCGCCGGCCGGTCGGAATAGAGCCCGGCGATGCCCGCCGTCACCCGCAGCCGCGCCAGATCGGTCCCGGCCTCGATCACCGCGCCGAGATCCTCGCCGGTGCGGGCGAGCGCGACCGCCTCGGCCGCGATGTCGTCGGCCAGCCGCAGCGCCGCGGCGCTCGCCTGCGACAGATCCGTGGCGATCGCGATGGCCGGCGTTCCGGGCGCGTCGGTGTCGCCCCGGCCGCGTTCCAGGCGGTGCAAGCCGTCCTCCATGCTGGCGACGGTGCCGGTCAGCGCCTCGGCAAGGCGCCCCAGCTCGGCCGCGTCGTCCGCCTGGAGAAACCCGGTGACCAGCGCGCCCACCAGTTCCGCCTCGCTGCCGATCCGACTGGCCAGTTCGATGGCCGGCAGGTTGCTGGCGATCAGGGCGTCATGGCTGCGCACCAGATAGCGGTTGACCCCGATCGCCGCGACGCTCACCATCACGGCCAGGAACCCCATCGCCGTGATGATCTGGATCAGCCGCGTGTCGAACCTGGTGCGTCGCATGGCGCGAGCCTACAGAGCCGCCCTCGGCGCGGCAATCGCGGCCCTCTGCTTCTGGACAGCGGCGCCGTCGCAGGCGGCGGAGGGCGCACGGCTCTGCGTGCTCGTGCCGCATTTCAAGGACGAATACTGGCTGAGCGTGGCCTATGGCCTCGAACAGGAGGCCGCGCGGGAGGGCGCGCAACTGTTCTTCTTCGAGGCCGGCGGCTACCGGGCCCGCGACGCGCAGATCGCGCAGCTGGCAAGCTGCGCGACGCAAGAGGTGGACGCGATCCTGATCGGGGCGGTGACCTCCGATCACCCGGAACTGATCGAAGCGATCGCGGACGTGGCCGAGACCATACCCGTCATCGGCCTGGTGAACGCGCTTCATTCGGACGCGCTGAGCGCTCGGATCGGCGTCGACTGGCGCGACATGGGCGCGGCGGTGGGGCGGCATCTGTCGGCGCTGCATCCCGAGAGGTCTCCGGGCCGGACGGCCGTGCTGATCTCGGGCCCGCCGGAGGCCGGATGGCCCGGCCCGCTCGAGGAGGGGCTGCGCCGCGAACTGGGGCGCAGCGCGGTCGAGATCGTCGGCGTCTACAGCGACGATACCGGCCTGCGCCAACAGCTCCGGCAGGCCGAAGCCGCGTTGGAGGCGCACCCGCACGTCGACTACGTGATCGGCAGCGCCCCCGCGATCGAGGCCACCATCGGCTACCTCGCCGCCCGTCCGGATCGTGACAAGCCGGGACTGATCGCGACCTATGTCAACCACACGATCAAGCGTTCGCTGATGAACGGAAACGTCATCGCCGCGCCCTTCGACGACCCCGCACGGCAGGGGAAGATGGCCCTCCGCCAGGCGATGTCGGTGATTTCCGGTCACGCGGCGGCAAGATCGACCGGCCCCGACATCGTGTTTCTCACCGATGCGGATAGCGATCTGGAGCGCATCCCCGTCTCGCCGCCCGAGTACTTCCCGGACATCCGGTAGACAGAGAATGCCGGCGGCCACATCGTTTGGGGTGTGGATGGCGTCAATCGCTCTCTGACCCGACCGGAATGCCAGGGGGCGGGCTCAAGGGTCGTTGCGACAGAACCCTCTTTCGCGGCTTTTTCATCCTGCCTCGCCCACCCCAACCTGCGCCATGGCCCAGTCGCGGAAGATGGCGATCTGAGGCTGCAGCACCCGGCCAGCCCTCAGATGCGTGGACATGTAGTAATCCGATCCCATGGCGCGCGGCGAGTCCGCCAGCGCGATCAGGTGGCCGGCCTCCAGATCGGGGCCGATCATCGCCAACGGGCACAGCGCGATGCCCTGACCCGACAACACCGCCGAGCGCAGCATGTTGAAATCCTCGAAGACCGGGCCGGGCAGGGGGGCGGGATGGTCCAGCCAGGCCGACCAGCCCGCCCGGTCGGTGTCGTGCAGCAGGCCGAGCGCGCGGTAATCCTGCGCCTTCACGGGCCGCTGCGGCCGATCCCCAAGCAGGTCGCGCCGGCATACGGGCAGGCAATCGCCCGACAGGAAAAGCCGGCTTTCCACAAGAGGCAGGTCCGGCGGGCTGCGGTCGAAGGTGATGGCGACATCCACGGACTTGAAGTTCGGGCGTTCGCCATGCCGCGCATAGACGATCTGAAGATCGACATCGGGATGGGCGGCGCGAAACTCCGGCAGGCGCGGGATCAGCCAGCACATCGCCACCGACGGGATCGCGGCGATGACCAGCGGCTGGCCCGCGCTGCCCACGGCCTCTGCGCAGGCATTCTCGATTTCCCCGAAGGCCAGCGACAACCGGTGCGACAGGGCTTCGGCCTGCGGCAACAGGCGCACGCCAGTCGATTCGCGCGCGAACAGCGGGTCTCCGAACCAGATCTCGACCTTCTTGATCTGGTGGCTGACCGCCGATTGCGTCACGCAGAGCTGCGCCGCCGCCGCCTTGAACGAGCCGAGCCGGGCCACGGTTTCGAAACATTTCAGGGCATTGAGCGGCGGGATTGCCATGACACCGTCCCGACATGAAAAAAGCTAATGTCGCACTGAATTAACATCGTTTGCCGGAAGCCGGCAACAGGTGTCATGTCCGCAACCAGATCACATGCGAGTCCCGAAACAAGCATCCTGAAGGAGGAATTCATGGAACGCGAACGTCTGCAGAATTACGTCGACAACGGCAAAAAGGCACATCCCACCTTCTCGGCCCCCGAGATGCAGCGTCGGCTGGACGCGATCCGCGGCCACATGAGCGCCAGCGGCATCGATGCGGCGCTGTTCACCTCGTATCACTGCATCAACTACTATTCCGACTTCCTCTACTGCCAGTTCGGCCGCCGCTATGGCTTTCTCGTCGATCACGACCAGGCGACCTCGATCAGCGCCGGCATCGATGGCGGCCAGCCCTGGCGGCGCACCTTCGGGGGCAAGAACCTCACCTATACCGACTGGCAGAAGGACAACTATTTCCACGCCATCCGCAAGCTGACCGGCGGCGTGAAGCGCCTGGGGATCGAGTTCGACCACATCACCATCGACACGCTGACCCTGCTCAAGGCCGAGTTCCCGCAGATGGAGTTCGTCGACATCGCTGGCGCCTCGATGCGCCTGCGGATGATCAAGTCGGCCGAGGAGATCGCCCATATCGAGAAGATGACCCGCATCGCCGATATCGGCGGCGCGGCCTGCGTCGAGGCCATCGGCGTCGGCGTGCCCGAGCACGAGGTGGCGCTGCATTCCACCGCCACCATGGTGCGCGAGATCGCCAAGGTCTGGCCGGAGGGCGAGCTTCTGGACACCTGGACCTGGTTCCAGTCGGGCATCAACACCGACGGCGCCCATAACCCGGTCACCAGCCGCAAGATCGCGCGCGGCGACATCCTGTCGCTGAACTGCTTCCCGATGGTGGCCGGCTATTACGTGGCGCTTGAGCGGACCCTCTTCGCCGAGGAGGCCAGCGACGAGCATCTGCGTCTCTGGCAGGTCAACTGCGACGTCCACGACCGCGGCAAGGAGCTTCTGGTGCCGGGCAACAAGTGCTCCGACATCGCCAAGGAGCTGAACGAGATGTATGCCGAGAAGAACCTGCTGCAGTACCGCAGCTTCGGCTACGGCCACTCCTTCGGCGTGCTCTGCCACTATTACGGCCGCGAGGCGGG
>JAGRMU010000395.1:1630-2173 GCA_020441165.1 Sedimentitalea sp. | reverse complement strand
ACCGGCAACCGCAACATCACCGGCTTCCCCTACGGACCCGACCACCTCATCGTCCGCAAAGAGGGGAAGGCCGCCTGACCCACAACACGTCGCGCCCCGGGCCGAAGGGTCCGGGGCGTTCTTTTTTTACAGCCGAAACATCAAGGGAGAACTGGGATGTTTTTCGACTCATGGGTTCTGGATTGGTTCGCGATCCTGAACATCGCCACGATTGCCCTCGCCGCAGCCGGGCTGGTTTTCGACCGGCTCCGCCACAAAGGCTGAGCGCAGCGCACCCGGCACGCGGGAGGCGTGCCGGCATTCACCCACATCACAGGAGGAGAGACCGGTGGACTCTATAGCTATTGTAAACTGGCTGATCATGGGCGCGTCGTTCGTCGTGCTGATCTGGCTCGGCTGGAAATCCAGCAAGATCGTGCACGAGCATGGCGATGACGAGGCCGGGTTTCTCGTCGCCGGCCGCTCGCTCGGCCCGTTCGTGGGCGCGGCGACCATCGTCGCCACCGGCTATTCCGGCTGGGGCTTCATGGGCTCGCCCGGCGT
>JAGRMU010000395.1:0-1413 GCA_020441165.1 Sedimentitalea sp. | reverse complement strand
TTCCTGACCAGCCAGATCAAGGCCGTCGGCATCCTCGCCGCGGGCTGGCTCGATCTGCCGCAGGCCTGGGGCGCGGCGCTGATGATCGCGATCATCATCCTCTACACCATGCTGGGGGGCCTGACCGCGGTCGCCTGGACCGACACGCTGATGCTCATCGGCATGATGATGGCGGCGGTGATCATCTGCATCCAGGTGTTCAGCGACATCCCGCTGACCCAGATGATCGCGGATCTCAAGGCCATCGATCCCGCGCTGGTCAATCCCGCCACGTCCGATCCCTACGGGCCGGGGCGCGGGTCGGTGTTCCTGGTGCTGCCCTACGCGCTGATGTTCTCGGCGGTGCTGCCCTACATGGCGGTGCGCTTCCTGGCCTTCCGCTCGGACGTGCGGTTCTCGACCGTCGCGATGTGGGTGGCGCCCTTTGCCTGCGTGCTCTCGCTGATCCCGGTCGTCGGGCTCTACATGCGGCTGAAGATGCCGGAACTGGCCGAGGCCGACCAGGCGATGCCGGTCTATCTGGAGACCTTCCTGCATCCGGCTCTGGGCGGCTTCATCACCCTGTGCATCCTCTTCGCCATGCAGTCCACGGCCAACTCGCTGCTGCATACCGTGTCCTCGGCGGCTTCGCACGACCTGCGCCTGGCGCTTTTCCCGAGCCACGAGAACGCGCAGACCGTGCTCTTCATCAACCGCGCCGCGGTGGCCATCTTCGGTCTGCTCGGCCTGCTGATGATGCTCTATGCGCCGCCCTTCTTCCTGTCCTGGCTCGGCATCCTGGGCACCGGCACGCTGCTGGCGTCCCTGGTCGGTCCGGTCTTCGTCTCGGCCTTCTGGCGCGGCAACGCCTATGGCGCGCTGGCGGCGATGGCGAGCGGGTTCGTCACCTCGGGCTACCTGCTGATCTGGACCGATGCCGGTTGGGTCGTCGGGCCGCTGATCGGCTGCGTCGTGTCCACGGCATTCTACGTCGCCGTCAGCCTTGCCACCGAAGGGTTGAGCACGCGCCACGCGGCAACCTGACCACCGGCAGGGCATCTGCCGAAGGGGGCGGCCTCTCGCGGGGCCGCCCCCTTTGTCATGGCGCGCGCCCATCGGCCTGCGCCGCGCGCCAGGCTTGGGGGGTTTGGCCGCGCCGTTCGCGGAACACACGGATGAAATGCGAGGCATCGGCAAAGCCGACCTCCTGGGCGATGCGCGTCACCGAATAGTCGGATCGCGACAGCAGCCATTCCGCGTGGGTCAGCCGCAACATCTTGCCCGCTTCCGCCGGGCTTGTCCCGAGATGGGCGGTGAAATGCCGCTCCAGCTTGCGGCGGCTGACCTTCAGGCGCGCCGCGAGCGCCGCGACGGTCAGCGGCGTGTCGATGCTCTGCTGCATCGCCAGCAGCGCGCGGCGCACCAGCGCGTCGC
>JAGRMU010000394.1 GCA_020441165.1 Sedimentitalea sp. | reverse complement strand
CCAGCACTTCGTTCTTGAAGCCGGGGACGAAGAGCGGGCGGATCGGCCGGTCGATCAGGCGCGCGGTCAGCGTCTCCTTCTCGGTGGGCCGGGCCTCGCGCTTGAAGAAGCCGCCCGGCACCTTGCCGGCGGCATAGTATTTTTCCTGGTAATGGACGGTCAGCGGAAAGAAATCCTGACCGGGTTTCTGCTGGCGGGCGAAGGTCACGTTGGCCATGACCGAGGTTTCGCCGAGGGTGGCGATGACCGAGCCATCCGCCTGACGGGCGATCTTGCCCGTTTCCAGTGTAAGCGTTTCCTCGCCCCACTGCATCGATTTCGTCGTCACATTGAACATCTAGCGTATCCTGTAAGGGAGCACTCCCGGGCCTTCCCGGGTCTCCCGTTTGCATGGCGGCCCCATTGCCGCCGACCCCAATCCTTCTCATGCGCCCGGGGCCAGAGGCGTCACGTCTCAGATTGCGCCGCCTTACAGGAGTTCGGGGTCGATGGAAAGGGCGGGTCACGACAGCGTGTCGGGCCGCTGCCCGGCCCCGGTTCGGGGCGTCGGTTCTGCCCTGCGCCCGGGCCGGGTCAGAAGTCGCGTCTCATCGTCAGACGGTCGATGGACGACGTGCCGAGGGGAGCGACTCTTCTGAAACAGAAGCGCCCGCCAGTTGGCGGGCGCGCGGGCCGGATGGGGCCGGCCGGAAACCTGCTGGCAGGTCCTAGCGGCGCAGGCCGAGGCGCTCGATCAGCGACTGGTAGCGGGCTTCGTCCTTGGCCTTGAGATAGTCCAGCAGCTTGCGGCGCAGGGCGACCATCTTGAGCAGGCCGCGGCGGCCGTGGTTGTCCTTCTTGTGGGTCTTGAAATGCTCGGTCAGCGTGGCGATGCGCGAGCTGAGGATCGCGACCTGGACCTCGGGCGAGCCGGTGTCGCCCTCCTTGGTCGCGAAGTCCTTCATGACGCGGGCCTTTTCTTCGACGGTGATCGACATCGGGGTCTCCTTTGCAGGTTGAGGTGAATGGCGCAGGCCGGGATGTCGTCCAGCACAGGCCCGTGGAGAGGTTGCTCCGAAGCCCCGCCATGGCGGCGTGCGTCCCGAAAGCGCTGCGCGTATAGGCGCATTCCTCCGCGATGGCAAAGGGTTTCTGCGGCGGGTGAGCGGGCAGACCCGCGATGCGCGCGTGGCAGTGCGCCAGTGGCCCTTTCGCTCAGGCGCCGGATGCCGCGAGAGCGCTGGCGTCCTTGAAATCGACCAGGATGATGTCGTCCCGCGAGATCGGCCCGTTGCCATGCACCAGCGCGACTTCCTGGCCGTTCAAGTAGACGTGGCTCAGGTTCGGCATGTCCGGGTCGGTCCTGATCTCGATCTCGGGATCGGGATCCTTGACAAGATCACAGACCATCACCAGCTGGTCTGCTTCCTCGTCGAAATCCATCAGCTCGGCGGCGTCGCCTTCCTCCGTCCAGGCGCCGACCATGATCGTGTCGCTGCCCGCGCCGCCCGTCACGATGTCGCCGGCCCCGGCCAGGATGGTGTCGTCGCCATCGCCGCCGTCGAGGTAATCGGCCTCGGGGTCGCCGGGAGTGTCGACCCCGCCCTCGATGCCGGAGAGGATGTCGTCGCCTTCCGCACCGAAGAGCACGTCCTCGCCGGCCCCGCCCGAGAGCGTGTCGTCGCCGAGCCCGCCATGCAGCGCATCGGCGCCGTCGCCGCCGGTCAAGGTGTCGTCGCCGTCGCCGCCTTGCAGCACGTCGTTGCCGGCCCCGCCGTCGAGCCGGTCCGCATCGTTGTGCCCGAAGAGCAGATCGTCGCCATCCTCGCCATGGAGCGTGTCGTCGCCATTCTCGCCATGCAGCGTGTCGTTGCCGCCGGCGCCGTGCAGGATGTCGTCGCCCGCCCCGCCATGCAGATCGTCGTCGCCGCCCGTGCCCGCGACCAGATCGCCGCCCGCGTGGCCATGCATCGGGTCGCCGCCGTCACCATCGGTCGGCGTCTCGCCCTCCTCGTCGCCGGGCAGGATCTGGGTGTTGCTTCCGGTTTCGCCGCGTCCGCTGGCGGCATCGCCATCGCCATCCCCCGGGCCGTCGATCAGATCGCCAAGGTCGATGGTGGGCGCGTCGGCATCCGGTTCCACGCCGGATTCGAGATCGGCGTCCATGTCCTCGTCTTCGGTGGAAAAGTCCGCCATCAGGGCCACGCCGCCCACGGCGACGAGGCCCAAACCCATCAGACCGGCGAATAACAACATCACACTGCTCCAAGCTCATTGCTGTCGGCCCCGCGCTGCAGCGGGGCCGTCCGGCTTGCCGTTCCGAAACAAATACAGAACGCCGGTTAACGGAGCGTTAAGGGTCGCCGGCCTCCGGCCAGGGCCGCGGCGCCTCGGCATAGCCGATATAGAGCGGATGGCGGGGATGCCCGGCGCGGGTCAGGCCCAGCGTGTAGAGCGGCCGGCCGGTCTCGCGCAGCAGCGCCTCGACCCGGGGGCCACGGTCCAGGTGCTCGCCATGGGTGCCCCAGGCGGCGATCACCCGGTCGGCCCAGGCGGCGCCCTGCCGGATCGCCGCGTCGTTCTGCGGCCCGACCGGGTCGGGTGCGGCGCGCATCGCCCGCGGGTCGGTGTCGCGCCATGCGAAGATGTTGGTCACGCAGAACGCACCGAATCCCAGCGCGCGGGCACGCCGCTCGCAGCGCTCGACGGTGGGATCGTTCTGCACCTCGGTGGCGGTGGAGGGATTGAGCATCACGAAGAGCGCCCGGCTGCCCGCCGGATCCCAGATCCGGGTCAGGCTGTAGCGGTAGCGCTCGCAATCGGAATAGACCGCCGTCGAGGGCGCGTCGCCCTTGATATGGGTGCGGGTGATCATGGCTTTTTCTTGGGCGCTCTGACCGGCATTTCGTGCTACCGTCTCCCCCGGGACGGCCAAGGGAGTCAACCCATGCGGCGAGCCGCCGAGTATCCTGCAATCGCCGCCGTGGTGCGGGACTATGTCTTCGGCATGTGCCAGGGGGAGGCCGACCGGCTGCGCGCGGCTTTCCACGAAAAATCCTGCTGCATCGGCCATTTCGAGGGCGGGCTGGAATGGGATCCCCGCGATGCCTTCATCGCGGGCGTGACCAAGGCCGTCCAGACGCCCGATCCCGACCCCTGGTACGAGATCAACGC
This sequence comes from Sedimentitalea sp., assembly GCA_020441165.1. Classification (GTDB taxonomy): domain Bacteria; phylum Pseudomonadota; class Alphaproteobacteria; order Rhodobacterales; family Rhodobacteraceae; genus JAGRMU01. The sequence continues at coordinate 3,597 of JAGRMU010000394.1, read as the reverse complement.
CATCTCGGTCGTCGGGGACATGGCCACCGTCCAGGTCGAGAACATCTGGCTGGGCGTGCATTACGACGACACGCTGGTTCTCTTGCATCACGACGGCCGCTGGCAGATCGTCTCGAAGGTCTTTTCCGTGCGCGGCCCTACGGATTGAACACCCGGTTCGGGTGCAGCTCGCCGGACTTGTAGACCCCCACGGCCACCGCCTTGCCGTCCAGCGAGGCCCAGGCCTCGTCGCCGTATTCCACGTCCGCGGCCAGAACCATGCCGGGATTGCCGTTGCGCAGGCGCGCCGCCCCTTCAGGCGTGCAGCGCAGTTCGGGCAGGTCGGCCAGCCCGAGCTCGAGCGGCAGGATGTGGGCGTCGAGGTCGGGGGTGCGGGCCAGCGCCTCGACCGCATCGAGGCTTAGCCCCTCGGACGCCTCGAAGGGTCCGGACCAGAGCCGGCGCAGCTGCGTCACATGGCCGAAGCACCCCAAGGCCGCGCCGAGATCACGGGCGATGGCGCGCACATAGCCGCCCTTGCCGCAGGTCATTTCCAGCGCGACATGATCGGGGTCGGGGCGGTCGGTCAAGACCAGCTCCTCGACCCAGAGCGGGCGCGCGGCGAGGTCCATCTCCTCGCCCTCGCGGGCCCGCTTGTAGGCGCGCTCGCCGTCGATCTTGACGGCGGAGAATTGCGGCGGGACCTGCAGGATGTCGCCGACGAAGGCGCCGAGCGCCGCCTTGATCTCGTCGTCCGAGGGGCGCACGTCGCTGGTGGCGATCACTTCGCCCTCGGCGTCGTCGGTATTGGTGGCCTGGCCCAGCCGCACGGTGAAGGCATAGCATTTCAGCGCGTCGGTGACGAAGGGCACGGTCTTGGTCGCCTCGCCCAGGGCCACCGCCAGCACCCCGGTCGCCTCGGGGTCGAGCGTGCCGGCATGGCCCGCCTTCTTCGCGTTCAGCGCCCAGCGGACCTTGTTGACCACCGCCGTCGAGGTCGGACCGGCCGGCTTGTCGATGACCAGCCAGCCGGAAATGTCGCGCCCTTTTCGTGCCATGCCTTTCGCCTCGCCGCCCTGCCGCAAGCGGCGCATCTATCGCCGCGCGCGCAGCCGGTCAACCGCCGCCTACTGCCCGTAGCGCGCCGCGGTCAGCCCGTCGAAGGAGATCTCGGGTTCGCGGCCCAGCACCACGTCGGCCACCGCCCGGCCCGATCCGCAGGCCATGGTCCAGCCCAGCGTGCCGTGGCCGGTGTTCAGAAAGAGATTGTCGTATTTGGTCCCGCCCAGCACCGGGGTGCCGTCGGGCGTCATCGGGCGCAGGCCTGTCCAGCCCTCGGCCTGGCTCAGATCGCCGCCCTTGGGGAAGAGATCGCCGATCACGTGCTTGACGGTGTCGGTGGCGTGCGGCCCGAGACGCTCGGAATACCCCGCGATCTCGGCGGTGCCGGCGACGCGGATGCGGTCCCCGAGGCGGGTGATCGCCACCTTGTGGGTCTCGTCCATGATCGTCGATTGCGGCGCCATCGCGTCGTCCACCACCGGCAGGGTCACCGAATAGCCCTTGACCGGATAGACCGGCAGCCTGATGCCGATGGGTTTCAGCAGGCCCGGCGCATAGCTGCCGAGGGCGCAGACATACTTGTCACCGGTGATCCGCCCCGCCGGCTCGGTGTCGATGCCGGCGATGCGGCCGTTCTCGACCGCGATGCCGCGGATCGACTGGCCATAGTGGAACTGCACGCCCAGCTCGGCGGCCTTCTCGGCCAGAGCGACGGTGAACAACCGGCAATCGCCGGTGCGGTCGGCGGTCAGGCGCAGCCCGCCGACGAACTTGTCCCGCACCTCGGCCAGGGCGGGCTCGACCGCGATGCAGGCGTCGCGGCCGAGCACCTCGAAGGGGCTGTCGAATTCGGCGAGAATCTCCTGGTCGGCGCGCGAGCCCTTCATCTGCTTGGCGGTACGGAAAAGCTGCAGCGTGCCCTGTTCGCGCCCGTCATACTCGATCCCGGTCTCGGCGATCAGATCGGGCATCACGTCGCGGCTGTAATTCGAGATCCGCACCATGCGCGACTTGTTGATCCGGTAGCTCTCGTCGTTGCAGTTGCGCAGCATCTGCACGCTCCAGGCCCACATGGTCGGGCTGATCAGCGGCCAGATGAACAGCGGACGGCGCTTCATGAACAGCCACTTGATCGCCTTGACGGGCACCCCCGGCGCGGCCCAGGGCGAGGTCATGCCATAGGACAGCTCGCCGGCATTGGCATAGCTGGTCTCGAGACCGGGACCCATCTGGCGGTCCAGCACCACCACCTCGGCGCCCTGCCGGGCGAGATACCACGCGGTGGTCACGCCGATCACGCCGGCGCCCATGACGATGACTTTCATTTCAAGCCCTTTCGAGAATCCGGAGCCCAGCTTAGAGCGGGTCGCGCAGGAAGGCCAACGGGTATTCGGTTTGCCGCGCCCGGCGCGCTCATGGCGCCTTCGGCACCACCACACCGACCACCGGGCCTAGGGCAAAGCCGGGATCGTGGCGCCCCAGCGCGGGGGCATAGAGGCGCGAGACGCTCCCGTCGAGATAAAGCGCGTTCGGTAGCTTCAGCCCGTCGCGAAAGAGCCGCCCGAACTCGTGGAAGGTGACCGGGCCGCGCGAGATCGCGAAGATAGCGCGGCTCCCATCGGCGCTGGTGCCGACGCCGTTGCGGACATGGCGCGAGTCGCTGTCGACCAGAAAGCGCGGATGCAGCTCGCCGTCGATCATCAGCATCGGGCCCGACTGAGTGGCGAAGGTGCAGGCGGGCGGATCGGCGACGAAGGCCAGCGTCTCGATCACGTCGGCGCGGGTCTCGCGGATGCAGAAGATGCCGTTGGGCAAGAGGCCGAAATTGCCCGGCCCGGCGGAGGCCACCAGCGGCGCGATCTCGGTGCCGTTCTCGATGTAGAGGCCGACCGGCGCCCGGTCGGCGTGATACATGCCGGCATTCATCGCGAAGGCCAGCCGCGCGCCGTCCTCGGCCAGCATGGCGTCGATGGCACCGAACTGGCCCAGCACCCGGCCATCGGGGCCGCGCAGGAAAAGGCGCAGATCGGCGCTGGCCGCATCCACCTCGCAGACCGTGTAGGGCTGGCCGTCGAAGGCGATCTCGGCGCAGTCCTGCGCGCCCGCCTGCGCCGCCGCCAGACCCGCGGCCAGCGCCAGCGGCGCGGCGAGGCGGCGGATCATTCCCCCAGGTCGCGGCGCACCGCGTCCTGGGACAGCATCCGGCGGGTGTCGTCCATCTGGTCGAAGGTCTCGTCGAGGCGAAAGCGCAGCTCGGGCGCGAATTTCAGCGTCAGCTGCTTGGCCACGGCGCGGCGCAGCTCGCCCTTGTTGCGTGCCAGAAAAGCGATCGCGTCCTCCTGCCCGTGCCCGCCCAGCGGCAGCACATAGGCGGTGGCGACGCGCAGGTCGGGCGAGACGCGCACCTCGCCCACCGTGATCGACATCCGGTTGAGATCGGGATCGTGCACGTCGCCGCGCGCCAGCACCGCCGAGAGGGTGCGGCGGATCAGCTCGCCCACCCGCAGCTGGCGCTGCGAGGGGCCGGGACCGTCGGAGAATTTGTTCTTTGCCATG